>JAHDBW010000164.1 GCA_020630175.1 Anaerolineales bacterium | reverse complement strand
TATTTAGACTGTCTGCAATGCGTACCGCAGGCCGGCGTTTTCTTCTAAGCCGAGTGGCATGTAGCCCAGCGTTGCGCCAGCGGCGTCGCCAAAGAGACAGCTGAGAATGGTGTCGTAGGCAGTATCGTCTAGGCAGATTTCAATCAGCTCTGCTTGTGCGGCGGACACAGGTGCAAAGTCAATACCGGCCGCTTTGAGCGCGTAGCCTTCTTGATTCAAAGCAGCCCGAAGCGTCTTTGGCCAGCCATGTTGCAAGACATACAAAGACCGATAAATCGTACGTAAGGTTGCCTGATAGACTGCGTTTTTGTCTGGCGGATCACTGCTCCATAGTAAGATCGTAATCCAACCGCGCCGCAGTTCGGCCTTGCCGTTGAGGATGCGGTCACATTCGTATTGATAGCGATTCGTCCAGCCGCCGTGCTTGTCATCAGCCAGAACCAAGGCCACATTGTAGGCGCTGTCCACCGGCAACAATGCCTGATCAACATCGGCAATTGCCTGTGTTACCGCCTCTTCAGCGCCCAGATCAATGTACGTTTGCAGCAATTGCGGCAAGTGATCTTTCCCCATCGGATTCATCGCGCTGAGTGGTAATTCCATGTCGCCATTTTCGTCCCGTAGCGTATCCAAATATTCTTTGAAGCGCTGCGGGCCAAAGGCCGTCTGGTAAATATCGAGTTGCTGTTGCAGTAACGGGAACAATTGCAATGTCATCTCTCTATTTTACCGTTGCATTTGGTATGCTTGTGCCCGCTTATGACTCGTACAGATCCGCTCAAACTCTTGTTTCTTTTCTCAGACACCGGCGGTGGGCATCGTAGCGCGGCTGAGGCCATTATTGAAGCAGTATCGGCGCAGTATGGCGCAAACGTTGACACGCAGCTGATCGATTTTCTGCAACGCTATCTCCCTTGGCCGTACTGCAAATTCCCAGCAATTTACAACGTGCTGATGCGCTATCCGTTGCTCTGGGGTGCTTTGTATCACGCCACAGATGGCAAGCGTCGCATCAATTGGTTGACGCAGTTGCATAAGCTAAATCCGTTTCTCTTGAAAGGTTATGCAAACTTGCTCCGGCAGCATCCGGCGGATATTGTGGTGCTAACCCACTTTTTTGCGATCTATCCCACGCTTTGGCTCAAGAAAAGATACCGTTTCAAAACCTGTGTTGTGGTAACAGACTTAGTCACCACGCATGCAAGTTGGTTCCATCCAGAAATCGACCACTACATCGTGCCGACTGAGCAGGTAAAAGCAAATGCGATTCGGCATGGCGTTGCCGCGCACAAAATCCAAGTTTTAGGGCTGCCGATTTCTCCAAGATTTACGCACATTACGGCCAGCAAAGCCGATTTACGGGGTACATTGGGCTGGGCGCAAGATAAGCCCACCGCGCTATTGATGGGGGGTGGCGATGGAATCGGGCGCGTGCACCAAACCGTGCAGGCAATTGCGCACGCTGGCTTAGATATTTCCTTAGTGGTTGTCACGGGACGGAATACAAAACTGCAGCGTGATTTACAGAACACTCATTGGCCTATCCCAGTTCACATTTATGGCTTTGTCAACAATATCCCAGCGCTAATGCGTGCCGCCGATGTGCTCCTGACCAAAGCCGGGCCGAGTACGCTATGCGAAGGGCTAGCAAGCGGTTTGCCAACAATTGTTTACAGCCAACTGCCCGGCCAAGAAGTTGGCAACGTGGATTATTTAATCGCACACGGCCGCGGATGTTTCGCCAAAACAGAAGCCGACCTTGTTGCGGCCCTAGCAACCTTTGCATTTGAGCCTCCCCTCACAGCAGCGTTTGAAGCAGCGGCTAGCTATCGCATTGCAACGCGGCTTGTGGAGGTCTATCCCGCCACGCTTGAGCACCAGCCGCAGACTGCCTCATCACCGCAGCAATTTGCCCAACAAACACCCTAAATTCAGGCAAACAATAATCATTAAATAAACTTGAACCTTTTCTCAAAAGATCTTGATTTTGCTTTTAATTGCGTTTTACTAGGGTGCCATATGCTATAGGTGCTTGATAGAACACGACTCTATTTACAATGACACTCAAGGAAGAGAAATTCAAAATGTTGAAAAACAATAAATTTGCACTATTGATTTTGGCGCTAGTAATGGTATTTGCGGTTGCATGTGGCGGCGGCGAAACAGTTGCAGATGTTGCCGAAGACGCTGCTGAAGCAGTTAGTGATGTTGCCGAAGAGGCCGTTGAAGCGGCAGAAGACGTTGTTGAAGATGCTGCTGAAGTTGTAGAAGATGCAATGAGCGGCGTAATGTTGCCCGAAGTTGATCCGCTAGATCTTGAAGGCAATGTCATCTCAGCCGGTAGCTCAACCGTATTTCCACTCGCAGAACGCATGGCGGAAGTTTTCCAAGAAGACGGCTTTGAAGGTGAAATCAGCATTAGCTCAATTGGCTCAGGTGGCGGGTTTGAACGCTTCTGTGTTGCTGGCGAAACTGATATTGCAACGGCCAGCCGCCCAATCAAAGACAAAGAAATTGAAGACTGCGCCGCAATTGGCCGCACGCCGATTGAATTCCGCGTCGGTACCGATGCCTTGGCAGTAACTGTCAGCAAAGACAATGACTTTGTAGACAACCTAACCGTTGAAGAACTCGCTTTGCTCTACAGCACCGCAGAAACTTGGGCAGATGTAAACCCAGAATGGCCAGCTGAACCAATCCAACGGTTCACACCGGGTACAGACAGCGGCACCTTCGACTACTTCGTCGAAGCGGTATTCCATGAAGATCAAGCACCAATTCTTGAAGCAGACAACGTTCAACTTTCAGAAGATGACAATGTACTGGTTGAAGGGATCAAAGGCAGCCCATATGCAGTCGGTTACTTCGGTTATGCATACTTCTTGGAAAACCAAGACAGCTTACGTGTGATCAACATCGAAGGGATTACCCCAACCGCTGAATCAGCAGAAGATGGCAGTTATGCACTTTCTCGCCCGCTCTACCTTTATACTGATGCTGGCATTATGACCGATAAGCCACAAGTTGCAGGCTTCATGAACTTCTTCTTGACTAACGTCAACAACGAAATTATCGACGTCGGCTACTTCCCAGCAGCAGCAGAAACGCTAGATGCAGCCAAGCAAACTTTGCTTGATGCAATCGGCGGCTAAAGTTGGCTTAGTTTAGAAACAAACGGCTTCTCAATTTGAGAGGCCGTTTTTGTTTTAACAATGTCGGTAATGTGCATGTACGCCCCAACCGTAATGATTCTGTAACAATCTGCGCAACACGCCACCAACGCGAATTGCAATCGGGTATCATGCTAGCCATTGCAAGGATTACCTTATGTTGACAACTTGGCTTAGTAAAAAAGGCGGCAGCTATGTCGTCGTTCAGTTCATTTTATTTGTGGTGCTCTGCCTAGCACCACCAAACATTAGCGCGGCAGGTTGGCCTGCGTCTTGGCGCATGGTTGGCACCGTTTTAGGCAGTTTGCTCATGTTATATGGCGCAATAATGCTGTTTGGCGGGTTAGCGCAATTAGGGCTGCAACTGCAAGCTGTGCCCTTGCCAAAAGAGAGTGCAACGCTCAAACAAAACGGCGTGTACAGCCTTGTTCGGCATCCGATCTATAGCGGCTTGATATTTGGCTGGTTAGGCTGGGGATTGTTCCACCATGCTGGCTTAACTGCCCTACTTGTTTTGCTGCTGCTCCTGCCATTTTTTGATATCAAAACGCGCCGCGAAGAGCAAATGCTGACTGCCAAATTTAGCGACTATCCAGCCTACAAAGCGACTGTTGCAAAACTCATCCCATTTATTTATTAGTTCAACTTATGAAAACACTATTCTCACGTCTCGCAAGTTTATTTGGTCAGGGCGACGGTGCAACACCTGCCCCCCCAATTGACGCCAATACCGATCTGGCTAGCTTACCCAAAACAATCAATGTGCAAGCCGCGGCTGCCCTAAAGGCCCGTAAAGACGTACTGTTGATTGATGTCCGTGAAGACTGGGAATACGCCCAAGGCCATATTCCAAACGTCAAACATATTCCGTTGGGTGAACTCAGCAGCCGGCTCGCAGAAATCCCAAAGAATAAGGCTGTTATTCTGACCTGTCGCAGCGGCAGCCGCAGTGCAAAGGCGTTTAGCATGTTGCGGCAGAACGGCTATGACAATACACACAATATGGCTGGTGGATTTATGGCGTGGCAAAAGTCGGGGTATCCCACCAAGTAGACGGTCTTCAGTGCAGCGCACCGCAAACTTAGCGCGGCATACGCCTTACTGAAATTAAGCCAATCGCTCACGGCACACTGATGTCATATAGGCCTGACCCGCGCGTTTTGCTACACTGGTATTAGGCAACCTGTTGTCATCACAGCGTACTGTCGCAGTATTTAGGATGTTGTGAGATGTGGAGAAGGAAGTCTAGCTTAGTATTGGTATGAACTGGCAAAAAACTAGCAAATGGATGTCACGCACAATTGTGACAATCTCAGCATCGACTCCGGTCTTAGATGCTTGGCAGTTAATGGAGCAATCACGCTTCCGCTCACTGCCTGTGATTGATAGCGCGGGGAAGTATATTGGGATGTTAGCGTACTCTCCCAACTATCTTGCGCTGCAAAATGAAGAGAACGTTCTAGATTCTTGGCAATTCATTCTGGCCCTCACGGAAGCAACTGCCGGTGACCACGTTTGCACCACTAGCCCAACAATCACGCTAAATACCCCCGTTGTAGAAGCCGCAGCCCTCATGAAAAGTACGGGCCATGACGCGCTTCCGGTTGTAGAAAATGGCACCTTGGTTGGCATGCTTTCATTAGAAAACACCTTCCAAATGGCCGTCCAGCAAAAGCGCCCCACCGATCAATTAGTAGACTAACGCGTTACTAAACCGTATCCCAAACGACATTCAACGCTAACGGCTTTCTGAAAATTAGGCCACGCGGTTTTGCGGCCGCTTGTGTCTCGGCATCACTTTGTAAGCGCAAGTTAGGCAAATTTGTTAGCACTTGCACTAGCGCTTGCTGTGCTTCTAGCCGCGCCAGATGGAGCCCGAGGCACACGTGTGGCCCTTGCGCAAAGGTCACATGCGAGCGCAAGTTTTTACGGGTTGGATCAAACTGATCTGGATTAGGAAAAACAGCCGGGTCGCGATTTGCACCCAAGAGTGAAATTTGCACCAATTCCCCTTCAGGCAACTGCACCCCGCCAATCTCTACCGGCCGGGTTGTGTAGCGGTCAACAACTGCCGCTGCCGGTTCTAACCGTAGCGATTCTTCAATTACGGCTGGCACCAACGTTAGATCAGCCTGCACAGCAGCCAACACCTTTGGATTCACTAGCAAGTGATAAAGCGCGTTTGCAATCATGCCTTCTGTTGTTTCAATGCCACCAAACAATAACACCGCCGCATTAGACACAATCTGATCATCACTCAAACCACCCGCCATTGCCCCCGCCGCCGCTAACAAACTGGAATTGGGTTGCGCCTGAAGAGACGGTAATAACGTCTGTTTCAGCGCTATAAACGCCGCCTGACCCGCTTCACTTACGGCTTCCCCCATTGTTACCAACGTGACAGCTTGCACGATTGTGTCGTACCAGGCCAGCACTTGTTTGACCGGGGTGGCCTCTAGCCCAAGGGCGTTGATCATCGCTTGCACCGCAATCGGGCCGGCATAATCGCGTCTTAGCTCTGCTTGCCCAGTTGGCTTTAGCGTGTCAATTAGCGCTTGCACATGGGCGGTAACTGGCGCAGTAAAACGCCTTGTCACTTCGCGTTTGCGGAACGGCATCTCAAATGGCGACCGGTGCGCTTGGTGCGTTGCCCCATCTAAGGACAGCATGCTTGGCCCCACCACTTGCGCAGTCGAAAACCCTGGATGATCGACCGTGTACGTTTGGGCATCACGCATCACTTCAATCGAAAGATCATGCCGCGTAACTAGCCACGCCTTGATCACAGGCAACCAAGACACCGGCTCCGTTTTACGCAACGCATGTAAGGCCGGATAAACGTCATGTTCTAGCGTGTTTATTGTGAGTTGGTTACCAATGGGGAACTGTGTATCGCGCTTCATATCATGATTTTAGCGGATGCCACGCGTTTACAGGCAACTGCCTTAACGCAAGACGCTCGACCGAAGCCGAGCGCCCTGTCGCAATGGGAGGGAGGAGACTAACTACAGCCAGTAATAGAAGAGCCTAATAGCTGCAGGTCACCAGACAACAGCGCAGCGAACGCTGGAAGTCCTAAATAGGATGTAGGCTTGAACTAAGCAGGCCTAATTCGGAATTTGCTGAAAAATCCCCAATTCTTGGGCACGCAAGACAGCCGCAAGCGCGTTGTCTACGCCGAGCTTATCGTAAGAGCGCGAGAGCAAATTTCTAAATGTTGACTCGGCCCGCGTATGCATTTGGGCTAACTCACTAATTGTTGCGTTGGGATAGGCATACCGTAACTGCAATGCAGCAAGTTCAGACGCGGACATGGCCACTAAGTCTTCATCTTGTAAGCCCATGGCCGTCAGCACCGCTGTGCTGGTCACAGATTTATTGTCTACAACTTTGCGGATATTACTCGCCAAATGAATAAAGAACTGGCTTTCTGCTTTACAGATCACATCCACAACGCCAGCCTGAAACGCCGCACGCAAGACGTTTGGGTTTTCACAATTGCTAATACCCACTACAGACACTGCCTTGTTTTTTCTAATGAGGCGTTGAATCACGGCGTAAATTGGCAACACGCGCCGATCCCCTTCAGATTTCGGCAAATTTAGGTCTAACAAGAGTACGTCAAAATTGCGCTCTAACAGCGGGAACAATTCGTCTCCGCTTAGCGCACACCCAACGACCTCAATATCTAAATGACCGCGTAAGCGTGACGCATAGCCATCCAGCATTGACAGGTGGCCATCACTCATTACTACTCGAATTTTATCTTTCATCACTGCAAACTCCTTGCAAATACTGGACTAGCAGAAACCAAATACTCCGGTTCAGTGTGTATATAGCGATTGGCAGCCAAATATTCCGTAATATTTCATTAGTAGAAGATGAGAGAGCACTTACCTGCGTACTTGCACACGAATAGCGCAGGGTACAACGCGGCATCTAATACACCGATCTAGCCTAAAATTGCAGCGATGTCACTTCAATCTAGACAAGCAATGGGAGGCTTATGATGCAAAGGCGAAACTTCTTAATTTACGGGGCCAGCCGCGGCGTTGGCGGTGGATTTGCCGCTGGGTTACCAACTGCCGGAGACCATGTGTGGCTAGTGTCACGGAGCAGGCCAGAGGTGTTAGATCACCCTAGCACAGGAGTCAGCTATGAGTGGATCGCAGCCGACTTAAGCCAACACGCCTCTGCCGAGCTAGTTGCTGAAGCCGTTGGCGAAGCAGATGTCGATGTCCTAATTTACAACGCTGGTATTTGGGAAAAGCACGGCTGGTCTGCCGATTATGACTTTGCGACCAATCCGCCCGCAGAAAATGCTGCCATTATGGCAGTGGGGCTGACCGTTGCCATTCATTGTTTGCAAAAGATGATCCCTAACGTCAAACAGCCAGACCGAGCGAATATCATCTTGGTTGCCTCGGTCAACGGCTTAGACAATAACGGGAGCCGACAAGTGGCTTACAATTCCGCAAAGTTTGGTCTACGCGGTGCTGCACACGCACTGCGCGAAGAACTAAGGTCAGACAATGTCGCCGTGACCGTGCTCAACCCCGGCACTATTGCGAACCACATCTCCTATCACGCGGGTGATCAGGCTGTATTTGACTCTGATGCACAGGGCCAAATGCCCATTTCAGATATGGTGAAGCTGGTACAAGCCGTGCTGAGCTTATCGCCACGGGCGTGTGTTAAAGAGATACATGTTCCGGCGTTGCAAGATACAGAAATCTAATCCTCATAAGCGCAGCGCTACGTATCCTTAACGACAAAACGCGGTCAGTAATATGACCGCGTTTTGTCGTTAAGCCAGATTATCTGGTCAATTATCC
>JAHDBW010000163.1 GCA_020630175.1 Anaerolineales bacterium | reverse complement strand
CTTAAATCAAAAACGGGCGCTCATTGAGCGCCCGTTTTGTTTAGTCTAGATCAATCAGATCGTCATCGTCAAACTCATCTTCTGGGAGTTCGTCCAGCCTTAGCCAGAGGTGGATGACTTCACCGTCATCTAAGGTCTCTGTGCGGGCGGCAACGATGATTGCTTCTTTGGAAAACCCATCTTTATCACGGTATTCCAAGAATGTGTCACGATCTGTGCTCCAGGCATTGTGGCAGCGGTCAAGTAACGTTTGACCATTCAAGGTGCGCAGTGTTGTGCGGACAGTGTGCGGGAGGTGCGGCCCCTCTGTCATGCCCAAAGTCCATGGATTGAGTGCAAACTCAAATGAAGGCGTCGGGCCTTCTACAATGGTGATTTTTTCGTGTTCCACAGTGTAAATTTCCTTGCAAATCTAAGACTTGCTCAATTGAAGCATACCACAATACAGACCCGAATTCAGCGCTTAAAAACAGGTGATTATTGAACGTTCATTTCTTTTGAGAGGATTACACTGACGATGAATTTACAGCGCGTTTGTGATTGTGGAATTGGCGCAGGTGCGGCTGCGGTGCTGACTATACAGACCGACTTGCTGTTGCCTAATGCCGCAAGATTGGAGACAAATCTATAGCGTGATTAACGCCACAGGAACAAGGATAAGTAGTGCAACGAAGATGAGAATGCCCAAGCCCCACCATAGGACGCGGCCAACGTTTTCTTCAATTTCTTCGCGGTCGAAATCGAAATTCGCACCATCAAATAAGTTTTGAATTTGCGTGTTGGTAGAGTTAGGCGAAGCTGACCCTGCAACCGGGTTGCCTTCTTGGTCTAGAACAGTCCAGCTTTCAGCGTCGCTTTGGGTATTATTTGGTGTTGCTGCGTCTGTGTCTTGCCCCAGCATGCTCGCGATCAGTTCCCGCAGTTCAGCACCGCGTGGCCCACTGATGAACCGGAACAGGCCAATCAGCATAAAACCAGCCCAGAAAATTAGTGGAAAAATTTGATCAAAACTCATACTGATAAAGGCTCCGTAGACCGACGAACAGAGTGGAAAGCATCTTCAGCGCCAAATACCAATTGGCACAGGGGCACTGTTTCAAGTTGCGTTGCTTTGAGGCGGGCTGTTTTACGCACGCGTTCAATGTTAGCCAACGACTCTACTTTACTTAGTGTATCACCTGGCCAGTGGGGCACCTCTACAATCTTGTTAGGTAATAAGGCCCAACGTAGTAATTGTGTCTGGTTGGCGCGTGTGCTGGCGTACGCTAGCGCTGGATTATTGTCACTGCCGGTATCAACTGAAAGGGCAATACCGTTGCGCATTGATAACCAGCGAATGGGCGCAAATGGATCGGCTAGCGTTTGGCCTGCCAACACAATTTCAGCCTCTGGCCCTAACGCGGTAAAGGATAAAACTGGATGGTCACTACGTACGGCGGTCGGTAATTTGCGGAGTGCTTCAGAGAGCGTGCCTAAGTTTGGATCAGCGGGTAAGTTGCCGTTCCAAAATTGGGCATGCCGATTGTGCTTTGTCCCTGATCCGTATGTTATCTGATTATTAGGCGGACCTGCTTCTGGGGTGACTAGCGTTTGATAGGTGTACGTTGGCATCACAAGCAATCCGCACACATCTAGCAGTGCGCCGATGAATGTGGCTGCTCCGCCGTGCACATAAGGCAACTGGTCAGAGTGGATGCCAGTCAGAATGCGGGTGCTGCGGTTGATCCCCAATTTACGAAGCGCTAATACGATGTCTCGGTAAGACACCGCTGCGGTTCCGTTAAGCGTGGGGGAGATTTCTAGTGTTGCCATTACAAGCGTTGTGCGTATTTTACGAACGTTTACCTTTGGTTATCCTAAACGCCAGTGAGAAATACTGCAACTGTATTATAACTTCTGGACTAATTGTTTGGCGCTTTGGTGTGCCATTGCCATAATGCTCAACATTGGGTTCACGCCAGACGCGGTCGGAAAGAGCGCACCATCCATTACGTAAAGATTTTTGACGTCCCACGTTTCGCCTTCCGGATTGACAGCGCCCAACTTTGGCGTATGCGCCATGCGCGCGGTACCCATCTGATGCGCCGAGAACAAGCCAATGTGATTGGGTTTCACGCCCGCTTTTTGCACTTGAGTCAGATACGCTTCAAAGGCGGCATCGCTGCTATTACGCAAGTCAAACAAAGGCAGCCCCGAATGAATCGACCCAACTTCTAGCGCGCCAGCCGCTTTATGAATGCGCAGGCTGGCTAACAGTGCTGTTTGCATATGTTGGGCATCTTTGGGATGTAATTTGTAAGTCATTTCTGGCGTGTTGCGTTTATCTAACGTGACCCGGCCACCGCCATAGTCACGTGTTAGCACAACGTGCGCTGCAAAATGGGCCATCTTTAGCATCTGCTGTTTGTGATCGTAACCAGACAACCACGGCCAGTTCCCAGCAATTAGACCCGTGTGCGCGGGCGGAGTCTCAATTTTAGCGCCATACCCATTGCCGTCTTGATCGACATAATCGTCGCAGGTATAAGACATCATCGGGCCGCGCCAGCTTTCTACTTTTTGTGAATATAAACCGCGCGTGCCAGTCACGGGATGTAACCGCAAGTGCCGCCCAATGTTGGGGTTGGTTAGGCCACTGCGCAATAAGATGGCTGGCGTATGGATTGCGCCAGCGGCAACAATAACGCGCTTTGCTTTGATGTGAACCGTATGCGCGCCCGCTGTGCCAGTCACGCCAACCGCCGCATTGTGTTCAATCAGCACGCGGTCAATTTCACAATTGACAACAATCTCAGCGCCAGCGGCGACGGCGTCTGGTAGCCACGTCTTGAGTGACCCTTGCTTCGCGCCGTGGATGCATCCGAAGGCGCACCAACCGCAATCATTTTGCACGCAGTCTTTGGCATTGCGGTCAATTTCTGCTGCGCTAAGTCCGGCGGCGTTTGCGCCAGCGGCCAGGAGTTGGTTTTGGGCGTTGTGCTCAGTTGGCTGTAAGCCCATACTGCTGCGCGTTTTGATTGCTGGAAACGCAGCGCGCATGCGGTCGGCCAGACCGTGAAGGCCAAATTTCGTTTCCCATTCGGTCAGCACGTTGTCTGGCGTTTCAAATGAGGCTTGCCAGTTGATGGTTGTGCCACCACCAAGCGTCGACCCAGCTAAGACAACAATGCCAAGGTCTTTTGTGGTCAGCACTCCAGCGTTTTCATACATGTGCTCGAGGGCGTCGGTTTCAATGGTTGAAAAGTCTTTTTCGGCCTGATAGCCGCCTTTTTCCACGACAATTACATGTTGACCGGCTTGCGCAAGTTGCGCCGCTGCCACGCTGCCACCCGCGCCAGAGCCAATGATGACGACATCACAAGACAGGGTCGTGTCAGTGGTAATGTGCCGCGTTGGTAATGTTTGGTGCGTGGCGTTTGGTTGGGTAAGTGGGCCGGGGTAAGCAACGGCTTCCCAATTTGGATTGGGGGCACTATCCGCAGTGAAGGCGTAAAACAAGGCGTGGGTAAGCCGCTTGAGGCCTTGGAAGCCTTGCCGTAATTGCGGAATCGGTGAAACAGACCAGCGTAATAAGATGGCTTCACGTTCTGCAATTGAGAGGTCTTTGAAGGCGCTAAGTTTTCCCGTCAGCGGAAAAGCTGTGATTGGGTTGGAAAGGACTGTCAGCAGTAATTTGACTTGCTGTTGCTGCTCTGGTGGGGCGTAATCGCGCAGCGTTTTGGTAACTTCTTTGGGTGTTTTGAGGTCTGATGCGCTGCGCCGCCAAAATGCTGCTTGTGCGTCTGTTGCACCGGCGGGCGGCTCTAGACTAGGAACGAGCGTGTCACAAATGGCGCAAAGCGTAAAATATTGAGCATCGTTTAGGAAGTGTGCCATACGTGAGTCCTGATCTGTTGGGTTAAATACTTAGCGCATTACTTTACCACCATCCACGTTGATAGCTTGCCCCGTTATATAGTGTGCGGCATCTGAAGCCAAGAATAAAATCATTGCCGCCACATCTTCGGGCTGCCCAAGCTTGCTTTGCGGAATGTCTTGTTCCCACTTTGTTTGCAAGTCTGTGTTGCGCATGAGTTGTTCAATTGGGGCAGTTTGAATAATCCCCGGACAGACTGCATTCACCCGAATATTGAAAGGCGCTAATTCTTCGGCGATGGCTTTGGTTAGCCCAATCAGGCCAGCTTTACTGGTGACATATGCCACACGGTTAGCCAATCCCCGCATTTGCCCAGCGGTAGAGGCTACGTTGATTACCGTGCCACCGCCGCTATCTTTCATGGCGCGCGCTGCGGTTTGCGTGGCAAGGAACGCCCCTTTTAGATTGACGTCCATTGTGCGATTCCATTCAAACTCGTCGGTTTTGAGAAAGTCGCTGGTGGCTTCAATGGCCGCGTTGTTGATCAAAATATCAATCCCGCCTGCATCGCGAATAAAGTCATACATCACGGTTTGTAACGAGAGTTTGTTCGCGATATCGGCCATGTACGGCATGGCCTTGCCGCCTGCATCTGCAATGAGATCGATGGTTTTATCGATGCCGACTGGATTGATGTCGTTAACGCCAACAACCGCGCCTGCTTTGGCAAACGCTAGCGCTGTGGCCTGCCCAATGCCACGCGCGGCACCGGTAATAAAAACTTTTTTATCTTGAAATGACATAAATCCGCTGCGTTACATGGCCGCTGGATTGGCTTCAATCCACGCTTCGCTAAATAGGATGGTGGTATCTGGCGCAAATTTCATGAGGAATTGCCCGGCCTTGATGCCCATATCCGATTGCAAGGCTGAATCTAGGGCGGCACGGTTGGCAAAATAGAAATTGTGGATCATATGATACGGCGCAGGGCCACCGGGGCCACCTTGCACATGATCAACTTCAATCCGTTGAATGTTGGGCATTTTTTCAGCAAGGGCGCGGAATTCAGTCCAGTTATTATCGAATTGCGCATGGGCGCTTTTTTCAATTTGCGGGAAGAGAAGCGTAAATTTATACATTGAAAATAATTATGAAGCACAGCTCACAAAGCGTGGGGCTTCATTTTGAGAGAGCTCAGTTTTTAGGGTCCAACTGCCAAAACTACCGATTTCAACTGGAATAGGCGTTAGGGTTGGCCATTCAGCAATGGCAAAGATTGTAATCTCATTGACGCCGGTGGCGTTGAAATATTGCGGCTCGTAGCCAGCGTCCACAATTTGCTGCACCACCTGGTATAGGCTGATTGCAAATGGGTCTACGGTAAATGGTGTGTCGGTGGCAGTGGCGTCTAACACGCGATTGACGCGCGCAATCATCTCAGCCGAGTTGTCTTGCTCGCCGCGCCGTAAGGCACTTTCTGCTTCGACTAACATCAATTCCAAGGTGATTGTTTCAACGGTGGCCACGTGCCGGGTGAATTCGGCCACATTGTCGTTGGCGATGGTTTGCCGAATTGACGGGAGCCAAGCAGTTAGGAAGTACGCGTCTTGATCGTAAATGCGTTGATAGCGGCGTACGGTGTCATAAAACGCGACGGTATTGCGAATATCGGCCGCCCAAAGCTCGTTTTGCGGCTGATCTGCTAACCAGGCTGTCCATTCGGCTTCGAGTTCTGCATAGCTTAGCTGATATTGGATGCGTAAAGCATCTTGGATGCGATCGTAATCACTTCCGTCTGCGGAGAGCGTGCGCAGGAAGCGGAAGAACGTCTCGCTGCCATTGCGTTCGATCAGGTACTGAACCAGCGCGCCCGCTTCAAGATAGCTAATCTCATGCTGGGCATCGTAGAAATTGTTGATGAAGGCTTCATTGAAGCTGATGAAGTTGTCATCGGCCAGCACGGCTGCAATGCGCGGCGTGAGCGGCTCTTCTTTGAAGTGCCCCCCAGCGACATAAACGGCTAACCCTTCGGTCAACATGGTTGGGCGGCGCGGGTTGATTTTGCGATCTAAGATGTGCGAAGTTTCATGCGCAATCACACGCCAGAACTCACCGCCAGAATACTGCCGGTCGATGTAGGTAATTGACATGGTGTTGCCGCCAGCAAATCCACCGTGCCCTAACACGCGATTGAGCAAGTTGATTTGAATTTTCTCTTCAAGCTGCGTATCGAGCATGTTTTCAGCATGGGCCACGGCGTCTTCAATCATTGGCACGAGTATGTCAATGTCACGCGCGGCTGCGGTGTTGGTGGTGTAATAAATGGTGCAACAGTCAGTTTCGATGCGTTCCCACTCGCTGTTGGCTTCATTGCCGGGGCGCATTTCTGCCGGTTGTAATGAAACGGTCGTGGTAACGGTATTGTTGGCAACATCGGCGTCACCCGCGTCGGCGGAAATTTGATCGTCAGGGTCAAGCACCAACGTGAGCGTTTGGTCACCGCTGACATTGGTCGCTTCCCATGTCCAGTAGAAGGTGGCTTGCATGCGGCCGCCAATGCCAAACGGACTGATATTGGTTTTGTCGATGTAAACACGATCTTCACCAGCGCCCGTATAGAGTGCGACCTCAATTAGCTCAGGGTCAATCCCGCTCCAGTTCTCTACAAATGCCTCAACGCTCAGCAGGTCGCCTTCATATTGGCATGGCCCCGGATGAAACCGAATATCAGTTGCGTTTAGATATAAATCGTCTGGCGCAGCGGTGGGTGCAAGCGTTGGCACAGCCGTATGTGTTGCGGTTGGCGTTGGCGTATTGGTTGGTAAGGGCGTTGGCGTGTTGGTTGGAAGCGCCGTTTCTGTCGGTGCAAGCGTGGGCGCACTGACAACTTCAGTGGTGGCGACTTCTAATTGCAGTTGCGCAATGGGAGTGGGTGCTTCAAGCAAGCTCGAAATCGAACCACAGGCTAAGGTAAACAATAAAAAGACCGTTGCGATGAACGGTCGGGCGCGTTTTTCCAACGTCATACCCCGATTCTATCATTTGCCAGATGAGTTGCGCATGATTGGGTGCTGATTGTTTGACTAATCTCTGTTTGGAGAACGCCAACACCACCGCATAAACGTAATCCCACGGCTCGCCGTGGGATTACGTTTACGCGGTGCTTTGATCTAAGACTCGGTAAAATGTTCCCAGCAGCAGTGAAGTATTACTGACGGGACAACACAAAAAGCATTTGGAGAAAATGAAATGGCAAAGCAAAATTGGACAGCCGCTGATGTGCCTGACTTGTCTGGCAAGCGCATTGTTGTGACAGGTGCCAACAGCGGCATTGGATATGAAGCGTGTAAAGTCTTTGCAGCGCAGGGGGCTGAAGTGATTATGGCTTGCCGCAATCCGCAAAAAGCGGCGACCGCATTGGCTGCGTTGAACTCCGCTGTGCCTGATGCCAACGTTACCGTTATGGATTTGGATCTAGCAAGCCAAGCGTCGGTGCAGGCGTTTGCGGATGCGTTCAATGCGACTTATGAAAGCCTAGACGTGTTGGTCAACAACGCTGGCATTATGATGGTGCCCTATGGGCAGACAGAAGATGGGTATGAGCGTCAACTGGGGACTAATCATCTAGGGCATTTTGCATTGACGGGGCTGTTATTAGACGCTTTGAAAGCCGCACCAGAGTCACGCGTGGTGAACATTAGCAGCGGCGCGCACCAAATGGGCAACATGGACTTTGATAATTTGATGTATGCAGCGGGCAAAGATTACACGCCCCTGCGGGCTTATGGGCGCTCTAAACTGGCAAATTTGTTGTTCACCTATGAATTGCAAAAGCGATTTGAGGCGCACAACATCAATTGTCAAGCGTTGGCAGCACATCCGGGTGGGTCTAATACCAATCTTGGTAATCACTTAGCAGACGGCATAATCGGGAAGATTATGATGCCGATCATGCGCTTGATGATGCAAGGCGCAGACATGGGCGCGCTGCCTACCTTGCGTGCCGCGGTAGATCCAGATGCAGTGGGGCGTGATTACTTTGGCCCAAGCGGCATTATGGAAATGACCGGTTATCCAAAGAAAACCAGCTCTAACAGCGCGTCGCATAATGCTGACCACCAGCGGCAGTTATGGGAAGTGTCTGAGCAACTGACTGGCGTGAAGTATTTGTAGCCCAACGGCTTGCGGTTG
>JAHDBW010000016.1 GCA_020630175.1 Anaerolineales bacterium | reverse complement strand
GCTGGCGACCAAGCCATGACGGTTTACAAATCAATCAAAGCAGAAGCACAAGCTGCTGCTGCTGCCGCAGTCACACTGTTGATTGATGGCGATTTAGAAGCCCTTACCCAAGGTGAAACACTCAACAACGGCACAAATGATATTCCTTTCATCGCACTCGAGCCAGTTGGTGTAACCGCAGACAACATCGCAGAAACGGTCATCGCTGATGGCTTCCGTAACTGGGACGAAATCTGTGTTGGTGACTTCGAAGCTTTCTGCCCAGCAGATCGCTAGATAGTTAGCCAGTTGGTTGGTTGGTTGGTTGGTTGGTTGGTTGGTTGGTGCGCGGCAACGCGCGCTGACCACTAGCCAACTGGCTACCATCCAACTATCTAACCAATAAAAAATACATCCTATTTGCTGATCACTTATCAACATTGATCGTCAAATACGAATTATTTTTTGACAGGAGAACAGAATGTCAGACTCACCTTTGCTCGAACTCAAAGGCGTTTCCAAAAATTTTGGTGCCGTTCAAGCTTTATATAAAGTTGATTTCAAAGTCCATGCTGGGCAAGTGATGGCGCTCGTTGGTGACAACGGTGCTGGTAAATCTACCCTTATCAAGGGGATTGCTGGAATTTATCCTTATGATGAAGGTCAAGTCACTTTTGATGGCAAAGATGTTAGCATCAACAGCCCGCGTGATTGTGCTGAACTGGGGATTGAAATTGTGTACCAAGATTTGGCGCTGGCCGATAACTTAGATGTTGTCAACAACATGTTTTTAGGGCGCGAAAAAACACAACGGTTTGGCGTGCTTGATGAAAACGGCATGGAACAGGCCGCAAAAGAAACGCTCGAATCGCTGTCGGTGACGACTATCCGCTCAGTACGCCAAGCAGTCGCTGGATTGTCTGGTGGGCAGCGGCAAGCGATTGCAGTTGCGAAGGCCGTTATGTGGAATTCCAAACTTGTAATTTTGGATGAACCAACTGCAGCGTTAGGGGTTGCGCAAACCCGCCAAGTTCTTAACTTGGTACGGCGTTTGGCAGACCGTGGGTTGGCTGTGATCCTAATTACCCACAACCTACACGACATCTTTGAAGTTGCTGACAAAGTAACCGTGCTCCGCTTGGGGCAAAACGTTGGTGAATATTCTCCAAAAACCACCACTCAACAAGAAATTGTGCATGCCATTACCGCTGGTGAAATGACCCACGTGCCAGGCATGCAGGAGGAAGCATAATCCTATGGCGACTCAATCGACTACTTCTACCAATAGCGGCACAACCCAATCGTTAGGCGACTACATCAAAAGCCGTATGATCCGCATTCGCTCTGGTGATTTGGGCTCGTTCCCAATCATCATCGGGTTGATTATTATCGCGATTATTTTTGGGACGTTGTCTGAAGGGATTTTCTTCTACGAACGTAACTTTGTGAACTTGCTGCTGCAAATGGCGGGTCTGACTGCTATTGCAACGGGCATTGTCTTTGTCTTATTGATTGCTGAAATTGATCTGTCCGTGGCCTATGTGAGTGCGGTCGGCGGGGTGTTCACCACGCTGATGCTGCGCCAAGAAGCAGCGAACTGGCCGTGGTGGCTTGCAATTGGTGTGGCACTCATCATCACGACGCTTATTGGTCTACTACACGGTGTGATTGTGACCAAAGCCAAGGTGCCTTCATTTGTGGTGACCTTAGCTGGGTTGCTGGCGTGGAGTGGGGTGGTGCTGATTATGACCACGCGCTTCTCTACCGCGGGCACGATTGTGATCCAAGACAAAGTGGTGCTTGGTATTGCAAATAGCTATCTGCCAATGATGTGGAGTTGGATCTTAGCGGCGGTTGTGATTGTGATCTTTACCGCAATGCAGTTTAGCCAACGCGCCTCTATGCTGCGCCAAAATTTGATGGTCAAACCGATGGCAATTTTGCTGATGCAAATTGTGGGCTTGGCTGTGTTGTTGCTGGGCGTGGTTTGGTATTCCAATAAAGACCGTGGCGTGCCTGTGGCGGCGATCATTGTCTTGTTCTTCTTACTCTTATGGTCATTTGTGGCAACCCGTACGCGCTTTGGACGCTATGTCTACGCGGTCGGTGGGAACCCAGAAGCGGCACGTCGGGCTGGTATTGATGTTGATCGCATTCGTATTGCGGTGTTTATGATCTCAGGCTTTATGGCTGGGGTTGGCGGGATTATCCTGTCTTCACGCTTACGTTCAGTTGATACGAATGTGGGTGGTGGTAACCTGCTGCTCAATGCAATTGCAGCGGCGGTAATCGGCGGTACCAGTTTGTTCGGTGGCTCTGGGCGTGTGTCTAGTGCACTGCTCGGTGCGCTGGTGATTGCGTCCGTTGAAAACGGCATGGGTCTGCTTGGCCTTGCGTCTGGGACAAAATTTGTGGTCAACGGTCTGGTGCTACTCGCGGCAGTGTTGATCGACTCCTTCTCACGCCGTAGCCGCGAAAACTCTGGTCTGGCCTAATTTAGAGCATGACTATGTATCGCTATTTATTTGTTCTCAGCGCGTTGGTGCTTACGGCTTGTGGTGGTTACATCGCACCGAGCATGCAGGCGGCTTCAACGGCACCGCTATCGTTTAGTGATGTTGCCGCTGATGTGGGCTTAGACTTTCAGCACGGCGCCTTTCGCTGGGGCATGTCTGGTGACCCGATTGCAATGATGGGCGGGGGCCTGTGCTGGCTAGACTATGACAACGATGGCTGGCAAGACTTATACGTTGTGAATTCTTATGCAACCGCTGAAGCTGGGCAGCATGAGAAGAACGGCGGCTTACCAACAAATGCGCTGTTTCATAACGAAGGCGGCACGTTTACCGATGTAAGCGTCGCCAGCGGAACAGATTTGGCAGTGCGTGGCAATGGTTGTGTAAGTGCCGACTTTGATCAAGACGGCTGGGTTGATATTTATGTCACCACGTCACGGGTCAACTTGCTTTTGCAAAATAATGGCGATGGCTCTTTCACTGAAATTGGCGTTGCGGCGGGCGTTGACGCTTACGGCTGGCAAACTGCTGCGAACGTTGGTGACATCAATAATGATGGATTGCCAGACTTGTTCACAGCGGGCTATGTCGATATCAATAACATGATTGTTGACTCTGACATGGGCTTTCCGAATACGCATTATGGTTTACGCGACTTGCTCTACATCAACCAGGGCTTGAATGCAGACGGCATTCCCCAGTTTGTTGAAGTGGGCGAGCAAGTTGGCTTAGAAAATTTTGAATTTGAATACGGTCTGGGCGCAGCGCTGACAGACTATGACGGTGATGGCGACCTAGACATCTTCGTGGCTAACGACACTAATCCAAATCGTTTGTATCGTAATGACGCGGACGATAGCGCCTTGGGCTTTTCTTTAGTCGAAGTGGGTGCAACGGCGCAAATTGCTGATATCAACAGTGGCATGGGTGTTAGTGCGGGTGACTTTGACAGTGACGGCAATGTTGACTTGTTCATCACCAACATGGGGCCGCAGCTACATTCGGTCTATCGCAATGATGTTGCGCTTGGATTTAGTGACGCCACCCAAGACCTTGGCGTGGCCGAAATCGGCAAAGGCTGGACGGGCTGGGGCACGACGTGGGCCGATTTTGATCTTGATACTGATCTTGACCTTGTTGTGATCAATGGCGCAATTCCAGTGCTCGATTTGACTGCTGACCGCATGCAAGCGCAGTTCTATACCAATCAAAGCGCCCAAGGTGCTGCTGGACAATTGGTTGATGACAGCGCGGCTGTTGGCTTAGAAACTGCTGACCCAATGATTGGGCGCGGTAGTGCCGTTGCCGATTATGACAACGACGGCGATTTAGATATCGCTATTGGCACAATTGGCGGCAACTTGGTGTTGCTGGAAAATGCAGTGCAGGGCGCAAATTGGCTACAAGTTGAACTGCCCGCAGATGTGAGCGGCGGCACAGTGACCGCCACCTTGCCAGACGGTACGCAACTGTATCGTGAAATGTATCGTGGTAGCAGTTATCTTTCTGCGGAAGATCCACGGTGCCACCTTGGGCTTGGTGCCGCAACTGAAGTTGCGACGTTACACATCACCCTATCTGATGGGCGTGAAGCGACATTTACCAATGTTGCCGCTAATCAGATAGTTTCTATCTCGCGTGATTTAGCATCATTAGCTGAGTAAAGACTTAGCTACTGGAGCGTTTCATTTCTTCTCCTCATTTTTGAATCAAAAGGCCAGAGTTAGCTCTGGTTTTTTGATTCAGAGCAGGGGTTAGTAAGTGGTTTGAACTAAGGGGAATCCCTAAGACAGCGCACTTGCTAGATTGCTAAACTGACCTTATCAACACACATAAAAAGCAGCGTCCTCTGCTGCTCTAAATTGCAAATTGGAGACATCATGTATACACCACAAGCTGAAAATAAATTTACATTTGGCCTCTGGACCGTTGGGAATATTGGGCGCGATCCGTTTGGAGAGCCGACCCGCAAGCAGCTTTCACCTGTTGAAATTGTGCACTTGCTGGCTGAAGTTGGCGCTTGGGGGGTCAATTTTCATGACAATGATTTAGTGCCGATTACTGCCACCGCTGCTGAGCAGGACAAGATTGTAAAAGACTTCCGGCAAGCGCTAGATGACACTGGCATTGTTGTGCCAATGGCAACCACAAACTTGTTTTCTGACCCGGCGTTCAAAGACGGTGCGTTTACATCGAATGACTCAAAAGTGCGGGCGTATGCGTTGCAAAAGACAATGAATGCGATTGATCTTGGCGTGAGCTTGGGCGCAACAACGTATGTGTTCTGGGGCGGGCGTGAAGGCACGGAAACGGACGCGGGTAAAGATCCAGTGACCGCCATCAAACGGTCACGTGAGGCAATGAATTACTTGTGTGAATATGTGCGTGATCAAGGCTATGATCTCAAGTTTGCACTCGAAGCAAAACCGAACGAACCACGGGGCGATATTTACAACGCGACGACGGGCAATATGTTGGCCTTTATTGAAACGCTAGATCACTCAGAAATGGTAGGCGTCAATCCAGAAGTGGCACATGAGCACATGGCCGGACTGAATTTCACGCATCATGTGGCGCAGGCGATGGAGCAAAACAAGCTGTTCCACATTGATCTCAATGATCAGGCTTTTGGGCGTTACGATCAGGACTTCCGCTTTGCAGCGGTCAACTTGAAATCGGCCTTCTTCATTGTCAAATTGCTTGAAGACAATGGCTATGACGGCTGTAAACACTTCGATGCACACGCCTATCGCACGTCAGATTATGAAGATGTCAAAGCCTTTGCACGCGGCTGTATGCGCAATTACCTTATTCTCAAAGAGAAGGTCCAGCGCTGGAATGCGGATAGCGAAATTCAAGGCTTGTTGGCGTATATCAACGAAGATGATGGCAGCATGGATGGTTACATGGGGCAATATTCAAGTGATAAAGCCGCGGCATTGCGGGCCCAGACGTTTGACCGTGCGGCTTTAGGTGAACGTGGCCAGCCTTACGAAGCGTTAGATCAACTGACGATTGAAATTTTATTAGGCGTTCGCTAAAGGCTGGGCGTGAGCATGTCTTACTTCATTGGAATCGACACCTCAACGACAGCGACTAAAGCCTTACTGATGGACTCAGCAGGCGCAGTGATTGCTGTCGCTGCACATGAATACACATACGAAACGCCGCAACCGTTATGGAGTGAACAGCATCCAGCGTTATGGTGGGATGCCACTGTAAAAAGTATTCGCGACGTTTTAGATAAAGCGGATGTTGACGGGACTGCCGTGCATGGCATTGGCTTAGCGGGTCAAATGCATGGTCTCGTGTTGCTTGATGCTGATTACAACGTGATTCGGCCAGCGCTGCTGTGGAATGATCAGCGGACGGGTGCTGAATGTGATGAAATTCGGGCGCGGATTGGCAAAGAGCGGCTAGTTGAACTGACGGGCAACGATGCGCTAACGGGCTTTACTGCCCCTAAAATTTTGTGGGTACGCAATAATGAGCCCGAAAATTACGCACGGATTGCGCATATTCTGTTGCCGAAAGATTATGTGCGCTTGAAACTAACAGGCATGTTAGCTTGTGACCGGGCTGGCGGCGCGGGAACGCTGTTGTTTGATGTTAAATCGCGCAGCTGGTCTGGTGAGGTTGCAGCGTTATTAGGGATTGATCCAGAGTGGCTGCCACCTACGTTTGAAGGGTCTGCGGTGACCAGTATGGTTGCAGGATCGGCGGCTGAGCTAACTGGATTGCGTGCTGGAACGCCAGTGGTTGGCGGTGGCGGAGATCAGGCGGCGAATGCGGTTGGAACAGGCGCAGTTAATGAAGGTGTTGTGGCCTTGAGTCTGGGCACATCCGGGGTTATTTTTGCGACAACAGATACGCCGATGATCGAGCCTGAAGGGCGCTTGCATGCATTTTGTCATGCGGTGCCGCATAAGTGGCACTTAATGGGCGTGATGCTTTCAGCGGCTGGCAGTCTGCGTTGGTATCGGGACACGGTTGCGCCAGATATTGCGTTTGATGATCTTGTTGAGGCAGCGGCGGATATTGGCCCTGGGGCTGACGGGCTCTTGTTTTTACCCTACCTGACAGGGGAGCGCACGCCACATCCTGATCCCCTCGCCAGAGGGGCGTTTATTGGGCTGACGGTTAGGCATACGCAAGCGCATATGACCAGAGCAGTGTTAGAAGGCGTCGCCTATGGCCTGCGAGACAGCTTTGAGCTGATGAAAGCGGTTGGCCTTGGTAACGTGAAACAAATCCGAATTTCTGGCGGAGGCACGCGAAGCGGGCTGTGGCGGCAAATCTTGGCTGACGTATTACAAACAGAGTTGGTGACTGTCAATTCAACTGAGGGCGCTGCGTTTGGGGCGGCAATTCTGGCGGCGACTGGCTGCGGGGTGTTTGCAAGCGTTGAGACTGCTTGCGATGAAATTATTCAGATCACTGGGTCGACAGTGCCAGGTAAAGATTTGGCTGCATATGAAATTCCGTATGCGAATTATCGCCGGTTGTATCCTGCGTTGCAGGATGTATTTCAGCAGTTAGCATAGATTGATAAACTGCCGTTCCGTAAGGAACGGTTTTTCAGTTAAAGGCGGGATGTTAGCCTCTGCTTGTGATTTTTTTAGTGGTCTAGAAGCCGCGCATCGTACGGATAACTTCGGTAACGCGTTTCGCTTTGGTTGGCGCGGTCTTAGCGGATGCGACGCGATAGGCTAACCCACGGCGTTTTCCAGCCGTTAAGTTTTGCCAAGTTAGCCGTAGAAATGGATCTTCATCAAGTGCATCGTCCAATTCAGTCGGCACGTCTACATGGTTTTGATCGGCGATTGTAAACACAACTTCAACGCCATCGCCCACTGCTAAACCGCGTTTTTTCAACTCAGCTTTTGATAACAGTAGATACCAGCGGCCACGTGAAGGCACCCAAGCCCCGTTGTGTAGCACGCCGTTGATTTCAGCGTGAATGCGTAAGCGGGGATGCTTTTTCAAGGGCAATTGCGCGTGGAAGTCATCTGGTAACCAAATGACGTTGTACAAAATGCCAATGTCATGCTGCACAATCGGACCAAAAAAGCGGAATTCAGCGTCTGTCATACAAAAATTATATGAAGATGGCTGAGAATTGGCTATAACAATTTCGCGGCGCTGCGTGATAGATGCGTGACAGAATTGAGCATACGATTTCATAAATTTAGAATGATTTCGTACTATTGTTATACTATCGAAAATCAGGTGTCTAACCGGAGTGTGACGTAAAGCGCTTGTTTACGTTGTGCATACGCCCCTTCAGTAAAGGTCAATTGACGCCAAATGGTTTGCGTTTATACGGTATACGATGACAAAAACTCCCATTTCAACAATTATTCACAACCGCTATCGGATTGATGCCGAACTTCGGCAAGATGCGCTAGGACACATCTATCGCGCGTTTGATTTAGAACGTCAGGTGCCGGTAACGCTGCGGTTGTTCGAAGCTGAGTTAGCAGCTGACCGTGAATTTGAAAAATTAGCACGCCATGATGCGCAAGCCTTAGTCGGTCTGAAGCATCCAAACGTTGTGCCGTTTTATGCCCTAGGGCGCACTGGTGAGCAGCTGTATAGCGTAACGGAATGGGTCGACGGCGTAAATCTGGCTGACCATTTGGCGCAGCAGCAAGCAATGTTGCCGTTTCCAGAGGTATTGGCGATTTTGCAACCGCTCACAACGGCGTTAGATCACGCCCATCACCAAGGGCTGACGCATCGCGCAGTGCAGGCGAGTAATGTCTTGTTGGCCAAAGATGGCCGTGTGCTGTGGTCTGAGTTTGCGCTTGGCTATGCCGCAATTGAGCCAGCTTACCTAAGCCCAGAACAGTGTGCGCAAACTGATGTGGACTACCGCAGCGATTTCTACTCACTGGGCGTATTGGCTTATGAATTGTTTACTGGCAAACGCCCATTTGATGGAATTCCGGGCAATATTTATGATCAACATCTGAACCAGCCGGTACCGCTGCCACAATCGCGCAATACCGCGATCGATGCGGTTCACGATGTGATTTTATTGCGCTCGTTAGACAAAGCACCAGCTAATCGCTACCCGTCTGCAAAAGCATTTATGGACGCGCTGTACGGTGCAATCGGCGGCGATGTTGAATTAGAAAAAGTAGCGAAGTCTTGGCCGGTGAACGCGCCGCAAGTTGCTAATGCAGCAACAGTTGTTGCGGCTGCATCTACAAAAATTGCAACGCAACCAGTGACCGTACCAGCGCCGGTGCAGCCAAAAACGCAACCCGTTGCGCCAGTGAGACCGTCGATTACTGCACCGGCACATCCACCACCCGCGCCGGTGCGAACAGCGCCATTAGCAGAGCAGCCTTATCAAGTGTTGCCACTTGAAGATGAAAAAGAACGCCGTGGCGCGCTGCCATTTTGGCTAATGGGGATTGGAATTGTTGGTCTGCTTGTGGTGGGTGGATTTTGGGCATTTTCTAATCGGTCAACTGCTGTTGCGCCAGCGGTTAGTGGATTGGCCGAAGTGACCGCAACGTTTACCGCTGACCCTCCAACGGTAGCACCTACAGAAACTGAAATGCCAGCGTCGCCAACGCCCGAACCAACAGCAACTATTGCCACTGTTGAACCTACCGTGGAAACCATCACACCAACGGCCACGCTGATTATTGCGCAAGATGTCGCGCCAGATACGACGCTTGAAACGCCGACGCAATTTGTCCCGCCGACGCAAACGCCTACGGCCGCAACGCCAACAGAAACAAACACAGCGCCACCACCAACGGCCACTCAATTTGTGCCGCCAACCGCTACGCCATTGCCAACCAATACGGCTATCCCAACCGTAGTGCCGCCAACTGCGACGCCGAATTGTCCAACGGTAACGGGCACATTTGGAGCAGTGTGGGGTGCAGTTGGCAACCGTGTTGGTTGCCAGACGGCAAGTGAGCTAGGCGGATTTATTGCAGAAGAAAACTTCCAAAGCGGCAAAATGTTCTGGCGGCAACCGATTGATGATGGCCAAGCAATGGTGGCTTACAGTAATGGCCGCTGGGCGATTTATCAAAGCCCGCCTTTCTATGATGGCGAGCCTGAATATTCGTGTACAGATGCAAATACGCCTGCTATTTCACCGCCTACACCAAAGCGTGGGTTTGGCAGAATGTGGTGCAATATTCCTGAGATCCGGAGTGGATTAGGCAATGCCTTGGACGCTGAACGCGGTTATCAGGGCGTGATGCAGTCATTTGACAATGGCTTTATGCTGCGCAGTGATAATGGCGCGATTTATGTGTTTTATAGCGATGGGAGTTGGGAACAGCGTTAGGCGTTAACCAACGCCTGCGAAAGCCATTGCGACGCATACTGTTAATCCAAGCGCGCAATATATTAGGAAAAAGTTGGTGGCATAAAGGCGCAAGGCATGTGGTGGTGTCCTATTTACGTCTTTCACAGTGACGGCAACAGGCTCTGCCTCATCTTGTCGCGTTTGGCGGGTGCGTCGGTTGCCAAAATGGTAAGCAACTGTGCTGCTAACTGCGCAACAAATCAACAGGCTTGAGATTAAAGCAATATTGATCGCTAAGAGCGTATATTGAGCCTCTTGGGCTGAGTCATTAGCATCAACATCGGCAAACGTTGTCCAAAGAAATACCCGTAGGCCAATACACAAGAGCGGGAATCCCACCATCCCCGTGATAATCCCAGCTAGTAATCCCCATAAATACTCAGGCCTAGACTGGTTGGCGAGGTCTGTTTTGCTCATTTTACTCTTCTTGTAAGCTTGCTTTTTTGCGTCTTCATCGCTTTGTAGAACTCTCTTTTTGACAGTAATGTTTTATTTTACGTAAATGATATTGTCAATGGAGAGAGCGTAATCACTGTGATAAGGACCAAACCTGTGTAGTAATGCGGCAAACAATGTGCTTGGTAAAAAGAAAAATGTTGTTAGGACGACAGTTGCTAACTGCTGATTTGTTGCATCGAAATCCTGAAGCGTATATTGCGATATGCCGTTGGCCACGATGGGGCTGCCAAGCAGCAAAATAAAGCAGCTAATCCAGATAACGGTAAAGCGTTGTGCACGTTGCAAATATCCCATTACCGATGATGTCTCTGGTGACAGTAATTTATAGAGGATTGTATAGCTAATCCCTGCTGTCATTATGCCAACTGGGACTGCTGGTAGTAGCAAGACTACTGGGATAAGACTGTTGCCATCTGAAATAACATTTTCATCAACTGTGAATATCAGCAAGAGGAACCAAAAGATACCATAAGCCACAATTGAGATCAGAAACGCAGTAATTCCAACGCCAAATATAGTGAAAGTATTAGCGGGGATTTTTTTCATTTGTGTAAAGGCTTACTTTGTGGAGTTTTGCGGCTCACGCTCAGCAAAGCGTTTGAAGTTGATCATGAGGGTACGTGTCTGGCCTTTGTAGAGACTTTCTGGCACACGTTTGAGCGCAATACCGCGTAAGCCACTAAAGGTGAAGGTGTTCTCCGAGATCCAGCGGCAAGTGTCTGGGGTATCAGCAATGAAAATGTTGCGGGCGGTGTTGAGTACGCCGTTAGAAGCGTACTCGGCTTTGAATTCATCGGGGAGGTCACGCGTAATGACGGTTTCTGTCATCTCGATGCGCTGCCCAAAGGTGTTGAAGACCATTTGCGTTTTGCAACCGACTTGCCCCAGTTGACCGCTTATCAAGGTGCGGCTGACCAAGTTTGGCTGCCATTCTTTGACACGGTCATGGTCATCGAAGAGGTCTAAAACTTGCTGTCTAGGGCGCTTGATCGTAATGGAAAGGGCAAACTGCATAGATCTATTATATAAAAAGGCGGCAGTAGCGCCACTCGGCCGAGTGGCGCTACTGCCTTTTTGCGGACGGATCTAGACGTGGCTGGGTATTCTTTTATTGGCTTTCTGCAAAGTCTTTGAAGGCGTTCATTGTCTTCAGCGTTTGCTTCTTGAACATGGATGTTGGCATGAAGAAGGACATGACTTTCATAAATCCGCTGAACTGGAATTCGTGCTCAGCGACCCAGCGGCTTTTATCTGGACCAGCTTCATGGAAGACGTTATTTGCCCAGTTTTTGACGCCTTTGGTTTCATAAATACATTTGAATTCTTCAGGAAAGCTGTGCGAAACAATGGTCTCTACGATTTCCATTTCGCGTTTGCCTTGCTGGAACACCATCTTCATTTTTGCACCGGGTGCGCGGAAGTCGCCGTCTGTCATATGTTCCCAACGCAGTAGGCCTTCTTGCCATTTCTGCATGTTATCTGGATTGTCCATAATTTCTAACATGCGGTCACGTGGTAAATCGATTGTGATTTCTGATGTGTATTTCATTTTCTCCTCCCTAACGAATGAAATGAGCAATAATCACAAAGATGTTAGCATTTATGTTCTGTTTTTGCATTGGGAAATCTGAGCTTATTTCACAGCTTTACAAGCTAATCTTTCAATTTTAGGTTGGGGTAGAGCGGTTTGGAAAACGGAAACTGCTTTTTGCGGACGAGTTTCTTGGCCAGCTTAATCCCTGCATAGGCCTGTTGCCGGACCTGCTTTGGGTAACGCCATTTGATTGCGCGTTTGGCAAAGGCAATCCGATCACGCACGTGATGTTTGAGCTTATGGTTGACGATGAGGTCTAAGTCTAAATCTACGAATTTGATGACGGCATTGCTGATTTCAGCCGGGATAGCGGCGTCGCATTTGATGTTGTCTACGGTATGGTCTTTTTTATATTGAATTAGAAAGGCCAACGGTTTGGTTTTATGAAAGCCGTGTACAAAGTAGTCTTTATGCGTTTGGTCTTTCGTACCTGAGTATTTTTTGTCTCGGGTTGGATCGTGCAGTACGAGCACCCAGTTAGGGTCGGGGCTGTTGAGTATTCTGCCCGTCCAGCTGGATTTGAGATGACCGTTATATTTATATTTTTGGACAGTAACTTTTTTAGACATCAATTGAAAATAAAAAGGACATTGATGAAGATTTACGCGATTGCTTGGTGCAACTAGCGTTGGTACTTCTCAATGTCCTAACTGTTGGGTCTGGATAAAACGTTTGTACGTTAGTTTTTCATGAAGCTAGTGTAATGATACTGAATTAGCCCATCACGAATGCCAATGGTGTCTTCACCATTGCGCACTTGCCCCGCCGTGCTGTTGGCTGTCCAGCGGAAGGTCCACGAGCGGCCGTTGCCAGTTGGCTTGCCAATGTTGAAGGTTGCATTTGGCAAGTCTTGGAAAAGCAGTTGGTTGTACCACTCCCGCAAAGAGTTATGCCCAATCACAATGCGCTTGAAGTTTACGTGCCCCGCATTGGCATGGTAAAGCGCGATGAGCCCTTCAATATCGGTGCTGTTTAGTGCTGTTAGCATGCTGCCCAATAGCGAATTGACATTGAATTCTGGGTCGTTAGCGTCGCCCGGATCGTTGACATCAATTGGATCTAGTGGCTCAACGTCTGGGTCTGGCGTTGGGGTTGTGACTGGTGGGGTGACCACGTTGCCACTACCCGGCCATTTGAAATCGGCCACGGCATCAAATAAATAGGTGTTGCCGGGGCTGCTGGCCCAGTCCCATGAGTACGCGTTTGCAGCCGATTGGCCTAATTCCACTGATGTTTTGAAGAAAAGTTGTAGATCTTCTGCTGTTGGTTTCCAAGCGCCATGCCCATACGCAGCGCCCGTTGGAATAATGGGGCGGCGAAAGCCAACTAAGCGGGTGTCTGAAAATTCAGCGACTGTCCGTTTGAGTTGCTTATCTGGATTGTGCGCCATTTCCCAATACACTTGTGGCATGTTGTAGTCGCACTTTTCAAGAAAAGCGGCCCACGGCAGCTCACGGTGGTAGCTTGGATAGCGGTAGGAGCTCAAGGCAATTGGCGTATTTGGCAGGCCATTCCGCAGCGCAGCCATGTATTGGCGGGCGGCTGAATATTTGCGTTTATATTGATGCTCTGCATCTACCACAAAGCCATCTAAGCGTAAGGCGCGCGTGCGTTCTACCGCAATGCGGGCTTCGCCAGCGGGGTCATCCCCATATACATATTGCCAGCCCCATGCTTGAATGCGCCGGTTGCGCAATGCGTTGACGGTTTCACGCGCTAAGTCGCGTCCATTCACAATGTTGTGTGGATAGCGATTATCGGCAACTTTGATCAACACATGGGTCAACCCAGATTGCTGCGCGCGGCTTGCAATTGCTTCCGGATTGCCGCCTTCACAGTTGGCGACGTTCCAAATAAAGAATCCTTTTCCGTTTATTGTCATGTGGTCTTTTTTATGTTTTGCGTTAGCAGGGCGTTGCGTTCAGCTGCTTGTTTGTTGCGTAAAGCGTGTTCTGTTTGGTCACAATTGCGCTCTAGAATGGCTTGCTAAGCGACACTTTGTTTATAACATAGCCCACACTGAATATCCAATTTATAGCCGTTTGAATCTGGTGTGTAGCTTGGCTTATGGCTGTGTAGACGGCGATGTTTTTAGCCAGTCTTGAATGCTTTGTAGGCAGTCTTGCGCGGCTTTTAGCTGCGCGGGATCGGGTGTGCCTGTTCCGTAACGGGCGGTTTCAAATAAGCGCGTGAGCGTTGTGATTTGCGCCGTTGGTAGCCCCAACGTTGCTAGCTGCGCAGCAAACTCTTGCGGGGTGAGCGCCTGATTGCGCGTAATGTTGCGCTCTTGACTAAGCGTTTTTAGTAGCGTTTCGTAGCAAGCCGTGATGGTATCACGGTAGTCCTTGCCAGCGTTGATCTCTGCGATGCTAAATTGCAAGTCGCGTGCCAATTTCTGGCGAATATCTGGTTCAGCAGGTGTAGTGAAGCGTTTATAGAGCCACGTACTTAACACCCCCAATCCACCAACGATAAGCAAGCTGATTACCAACACCAACCAATCTGGAATAGGCGGAACGGCATCTATCGCGTTGCTCAGAAATTCATCTAGCCTAAAGGGCGGCAGCTGAACGTCTTCAGATTCACGCGGCCTAGAAAACCAACGCGCAATTAGTACGCCGATGTAGAACAGCCCAATTAGGATGACTGCGGCAATTGCGGCGGCTCGCGCCCGTTCATCAAACAGCAATAGAATCAGCAAGATCGTCACAAACACAATTAGCGGCCACCAAGGCGATTCTTCAAAGGTGGCCGGTGTGCGCTCGGTAAAGACTTGCTCACCACGCGGGCCGCGCGTTGCGGTCACGTCTGCTAATGAAATGACGTTTCTTGTCTCTAGCGTTGTGTTTTCCAGCGCGGCGCTCAGCAGCAACAGCGTGAGAAATGTCGCTAAGGCGAGCCCAATGAGCGAAATGCGTTGCCACGTGGTCATGCTGCTGTTTCTGAAGCCAAAAGCGTAATGTTGCCGGTGGTGCCGTCAATCATAATAAGGTCGTTATCTTGAAGCTGTGCGGTGACATTTGGAACGCCAAAAACAGCCGGTAGTTGATACTCACGCGCTAACACCGCCCCATGTGAAAGCTGACCGCCGCGTGCTGTCACTAGCCCTGCAATGCGGTTGAAAATCGGTGTCCAGCCGGGATCTGGACTTTCTGTAACAAGAATATCACCATCATTTAGCCGCGAAAAGTCCTTTGGATGATGGACTAAGCGCACTGTGCCTTTTACAAGCCCCGCGCTCACGCCATGGCCGCATAAATCGCCGGATTGCATGACCTGATAAGGCGTTAAGCCCTTCAAAAAATCTGGATAGTGCGCCGTTGGTGCCAATGCATGTTCTGCCCGCAAGCGCTGTAGCAGTGCGAAGCGGTTTGCGGCCTCAGTTGCTGTCCAAGGTTGATTGCCAAGCACAGCGTCCCAAGTTAGGGCAAAGATGTGTTGTGAGTCTTGAAGTTGGCCGCTAGCAGCCCAGTGGGTTCCCAGCCAACATAGCACCTCACGTTGAAAGTGCATCACCTTCTGCCAATTGAAGCGTTGCGCTTCACGCAGTTGTAAATAGCGATAGGCCAACTTGAGCAATGGCCGTTTTGGCATTGGTGACCGATGCGTTGTTGGCGTTACGCCAGATAAATCACGCAGTAGTTTACGGAACGCTGAGCGGTTGACTGCCCATGGGGCATCAAAGATATCTAGTGAGTAAAAACGGTGCCCATAGCGTTGTAAGAAGGTCTCTATGGCGTGCTCATCTGGCATTGAAAGGCGCGATCCAGAGATGGAATTGGCGAGTGCGATGAGGTCTGCGTTGAGCTGGGCAGTGATGGTTTGCGGGGCTTGCAGCGCGCTTGTTTTACCTAGCCACTTTGCAATTGCCCAGAATAAATCTGCGTATAACAGGCTCCAGCGATGGTACTCAAGCAGGTCAGCGGTGCGTGCGTCTGTGGTGCGTAGCAACCGGCGTGCATTTGAAAGAGAGGGGGCTTGTTGCCACGCTTGCCGATGCTGTATGAGTTCTGTCTCTAGACGCGTTTCAAAGCGTTGCCAGCCCTTTGGGTTGTGCAACGGTGACGCGGCCTGTGGATTTTGCAAAAGCACGCGTATGCCGTTAATAATCAGCCGCGGATGCAATGTCGGCACAGCATTCGCGCGGCGCATTGCGCTGTTTTGTTCGGGAAAAAAGCGGCTGGCATCTGCGGGCAGAATGGCTGGTGGGAATAATTTGTAAATGCGGCCCCACGCGTTGACGCGGCTGTAAGGGTGGCCGCGATACAGCTTTAACAGCTTGGTACCCGGCGGGAATGATGCGCCTAGTAAGGCTAGCGGTGCACTAAAGGCTAGGGTTTCTAAGTGCCGTGCAACTAAGGTCCAGCCTAATGGCGAAACGGGCTGTGTCAGACGTTCGTTCAAAAATGCGCCAGTCCAGAGCGTGTCGGCATCGTCTAGGGTGTCGGTAAACCAATCGCCATGGGTTGTAATCGGACGCGATTGCAGTAGCCAGACAGTTGTGCCATCCCAAGCCCACTCAATGTCTTGTGGGGCTTCAAACGAGTCTTGGATGGCCTGAATCAGGCTTGTCAGTTGGGCTAAGACGGTGTCCGGCAGCTTGGTTTGCGTTGACGCTTCGATTGGCTCAAACGTTGCGCTAAAGCGCCAGCGGTCTGGGGTAACTGTGCCAGACATTAGCGCTTCCCCAAGGCCTTCTATGGCCTCGATAATGATTGTGTCTGCGCCTGTTTGCGGGTCTTTTGTAAACGCCGCACCGGCAAGCTTGGCATCGATTTGGGTCTGGACTAGAACGGCAATCTGGGCGTTGGCTGTGGCGTTTTCTTGTTGATAGGCTAGCGCGCGGCCAGACTGCGCAGCGGCTGTAACCGTGCTGATTGCAGCTTGTAGCTCTGCTAACGTCCTGACGTTGAGACGAGTTTCTTGAATGCCAGCGAAAGAGGCCTCAGCCGCATCTTCTGCCAAGGCGCTAGAGCGGACGGCGACGGGCGTTTGTAATTGTTGAAAGGCTTGCGCTAAGGCGGAGTGATCTAACTGCTGATGTTGATCGACTTGAATTACAAAGCCGTTGGGCACAGCAAACCCTTGTTGCTTGAGCCGTGCCAAGGTGGCGGCTTTGGGGCCGCTGCGAGTCGCATTTGCGGCGCTAGGCGCAGTGAGAAAGGGATAGATAGCCGTTATGCGCTCCCAAACGTGATGACAAGCTGATCTTGGGCATCATAGGTGTAAATCGCAGAGAACGGGCGCTGCGGACGTGTGGGTTCAAGCGCCTTTGGAATGATGATTTTTAGATCTTCGACAAGTGGATAGTTGTCAATTTCAGCAATTGGAATCCAGCTTAGCGCGCCTTCTTCTGAGGCCACGGTTGTGCGGGTTGTGGCTTCAGCGCGATAAACAAACATAATAATGCCTTGATTTTCACCTGTAGTGATGTTAACAATGCCGCATAACGCTACATCAGGGATGGTTAGACCGGTTTCTTCGGCTATTTCACGCTTGGCACTGGTTGCCACATCTTCATGGGCTTCTACATGCCCCCCCACGCCATTGTATTTATTGGCCCAGATTTTTTTATGCGGCCCGCCTTTGAGCAGCAAAATGTCAGCCCCGTGCGTAATAAAGCTTAGGGTACGCGGGATAAGGCTATAACGGTCTTTACTTTTTTTGATTCCTTGATCGGCTGCTGGCATAAGATGTGTTGCAATTTAGCGTAGGGCGTTTTATTTGTGATGTGAGATTGATACAATTTTAGCTGACTTCAGCCCGCGCGTTCTAATCGCGTGGTGCGCGTTTTATATACAATTCCGTTCGCAATGAAATTATTCTATAGCGATAAATGGCACTATCCGTTGCCAGAAAATCATCGCTTTCCTTATCACAAATATAAGCTACTACGCGAGCGCGTAACGCAATTACAAGCCCACTACGCCTTTGATTTAGTGCCAGCACCGGCGGTGTCTGAAGTGGAGTTAGCGCGGGCACACAGCTTGGGATATATCCGGCGCTTTCACAACGGCGAACTTAGTAAAGCTGAGGTGCGGGAAATTGGATTGCCTTGGTCACCGGCCTATGTGGAACGCGCAAAGCGCTCGACCGGGGCTACGGTGGCGGCAGCCTTTGCGGCGCTTGAAGATGGCGTTGGGGTTAGCTTGGCGAGCGGTACTCATCATGCGTCGGCTGAAAAGGGCGGTGGCTTTTGTGTATTCAACGATAGCGCGGTGGCGGCGCGGGCAGTTCAGGCCGAAGGCCGCGTACGCAACGTGTTAGTGATTGATACGGACGTGCATCAGGGCAATGGTACGGCTGCGATTACGCAGACGGATTCCACAATTTATACGTTTTCGATCCACGGTGAAAAGAATTTTCCGTTCCGCAAGGTGCCAAGCAACTTAGATATTGGTTTGCCAACGGGAACAGGCGACATGGCTTATTTAGCCGCGTTGCAATCTGGCTTAGATCAAATTTTCAGAGAGTTTTCGCCACACATGGTGCTTTGGATTGCCGGTGCAGACCCGTATGAGGGCGACCGGCTAGGCAAACTGTCGTTAACAATGCGTGGTTTGGCGGCTCGTGATGAGATGGTGATCAACGCTTGTACGTCGCGACAGTTGCCATTGGTGGCAACTATGGGCGGCGGCTATGCGCCGAATATTGATGAGTCGGTTAGCGTGAGTTATCAGACGGTGGCGGCGTTGATTAAGACGTTTGCCAGGCCGCTTGGATAAGATTGGTGCGCTGCTAGTGGTCGAACTGGCCGTTCGCTAAGAAGTGGGCAGTTTGCCCGATCACGCGGGGACTAAACACCATTGTGATATGTAACTTGCGCATCACAATAAAGTCTTTCATCCCGTTGACCTTCATGCTGTCTACAGCCACTACGCCATCGTTTTCACCGTTAAAAACGGGCTTGGTAAACGCGCCAAAACTGCGGTTTGCGCCAATTACGCCGAGTTCAAACTCTACATCCCCTAATTGTTGAACAAAACTATCTGGCTTGGTGCGTAGTTGCAGAATTGGGGCACTGCGTAACTGCTGCGGAATGTTGATTTTTTCTGCAATATCGGCCCATTCACTGCCATGATGCGGCGGACTGAGCATGACCACGCGTCCAAGGTTGGCTTGCGGATACATTTGCAGCAAACATCGCGTGACCACGCCGCCCATCGAGTGGGTAACAAAATGCAATGTTCTTGAGCGATCAATTTTCTGATCTAACAAGGCTGCAATTTCATAAGCAGTTTCATCAATTGTGAGCTTGTGCGAAGGGTAATCAATGTTGATGACATGATAGCCCAGGGCGTTCAGCCGTTTTTCAAACAGCAGCATATGACCGTGCGTGTCATTAAAGCCGTGTAATAAAACAACATAATCGGCAGTTGGTGTGGCGGTGCGTTCACGTATTTTCACAATGCCATTATGCCAGAAAAATGACACGCTGCGTCATGAATTTATTGAACACTTAACTTTCTGGGGCGTTATAAAAAAAGCCGCTGATCTATTCTTTTGAGAGAGATTAGCGGCTTTTGCTTAGTTTCGGCGTGAATATGTCTTCACAATAGGGAAGAACGTCTCATGCGTGCCTTCTATTGATTTGGCTGTGCCATTTTCAGAAGGCGGAACGGTTGGTGTGACAATGACGCGCGGCGTACTGGTGGCGCGTTTCGTGGGTGTTGCGACCCCTGCTACGGCATGCAGGCTAATGTCATCAATAAACCAGCCGTTGTTGATAAGACCCCACTTGCCGCGAAATTCCACCATCAGGCGGACGTTCGAAGTTTGTGGCACAAACTCTAATTCAAGGTCTGTCCATTCTAAGAATGGGATGTCATCGCCATCTAGATAGCCGGTATCGGCAATGATGCGGCCATTTTCTGTAACCACAAGGCGGTGCTGGCCCGAAGTCGGGTCAGAGGCAACAATTTTGCGTCCGTCCCACTGATAGCTTTCAATTAGATCTGGATAGATGGGCACCGTAAACCGGTAGCGTTGCCCAGCGACAACATTAGAATTGTCTTGCCAGAGCTTGACCCAAATGGGCTTCCAAGCGCCAAATGCTTTGAAGGTGTAAGTGCCTTGTTGCCAAAACAGTGAACGCTCTGGCTCTGGATGGTGCGTGCCATTCCAAACAACCGTTTCTGGTTGCCTAAATGGATCGTCTTGAGAGGGTGTTTTTGGCGTGCTTTCTTCGGCATACCAAATTTTCCATTCGTTGGGCACAGTGACTTCACTAATGCCTTGATGTTGATAATAGCCAGCTTCAAAGCTGCCATTTTCAATATAATTTCTGCTGTAATCCACGCGGAGAAGATTGAATGCTGTCAATAAAAGGACAGCGTTTACCGTTACTAACCCAAGCGCGAGATATTTCCCAAATCTCTTCATAATGTACGTTTACTACTTGTATAAGAATTCCGTTACGTTGAAGCCGACTAACCTTGATTCTCTGATCTTATTACTCAGCTTGTAAAGCCTTAACGTATTTCGGAAGTTTATTTCGTGAGTAATTTTGAGAGCTAAACCAAAGCGCTATCTACCCAAAGCTGTAAAGTAAAGGCCTCTACCCAAGCGTAAACCATTGCTACGTAAAGTTGATATAGGATTAATTAAGTTTTTATAGTTAAAGAATTGTTATGTCAAGGTCAATAAGGGGGTTGGTACTGGGTTTGGTTGTTACGTACAGTACTGAACCTTAATTTACTCAAGTGGTAAGCTCACTAATTGCATCAGGTAAATTGGACAATTGTTTTGCTTGATGGCTATTTGTGATTGCAAGGGGGTGCTCTGCTGGGAACACAAGTGTAAATGTTGTGCCCTTACCTAACTCAGACTGCACACTAATGCCGCCTAAGTGGGCGCGCATGGTGCCAAGAACTGCTGCCAACCCAAGGCCATGTCCAGAGAATTTGGTTGAATAAAATGGATCGAAGATTTGCAGCAGCTTGTCTTCAGCGATCCCACAACCATTGTCGGCAACGGTCAGCAAAATATACTCACCTGGGGCTAGATTTTCGCCTGTTAGGCGTGCATAATCGTTGTTTCCAGCGTGGATATAGTCTAACTTTGTTTCGACGATAATCTCGCCTTGTTCTGCTTCAATCGCCTGAGACCCATTGGTAATTAGGTTGAGCAGAATTTGCTCTACTTTGATGTCATCGGCCCAAATATGTGGGATTTGGTTGGATAACGACGTTTTGACGTTAATTAGCTGACCCGTAGAAAAACTCACGTTTTGCAATGCTTGTTCAATGAGGGCATTTAGATCAACATTGCCTGAATTCAGATGTTCATCACCAGAATATGCGAGTAACTGCTTGACCAAACGCTCCGCGCTGCGTGAGGAGGATAGCGCGCGTTCAATATGTTTGATGGATTTATGGCCTTTTTCTAGTTTGCGTAATGCAATCGAAGACTGCGCCATAATGCCCGTGAGTAAATTGTTGAAGTCATGCGCTACACCACCCGCAACCATTCCGAGGCTTTCAACTTTGTGGAGTTGCCGGATGGTCTGTTCGGCCTGGCGTTGTTCGGTGATGTCTAAGCCGAGTAAGAAATAGCCTCTAACAGTGCCATCTTCGGTGAAATGCGGCACGTGCGTAACGCGTGTTACAAGCGCTTCACCGCTATAGGTTTGGCCAGGAACTTCGATGACGAGTGGTTCACCTTGATAAATGCGATCAACTTGTGATTTTGTGCGTTGCCAAAATTCTTCGCCAACAAACGCTCGGACATGTTTCCCAATCAGCCAGCCTTCGGGGATCCCAACGCGGGTTTCGAAGAAGCGATTTGCAAATTGGAACTTACGATCCTCATCGACATAGGCCACCCAAGCTGGAATGTTATCGGTGATCATTCTGAGCTGTGCTAACGTCTGGTCTACTCTTTCTTCGGCAGCTTTGCGCTGTGTAATGTCTTGAATTGCGCCTTCGTAGTAAACAAGTTCGTCGGCTGCATTGTAAACAGGATAGGCAGATTCGCTTACCCAAATTACTTCACCATCACGCCAAACGCGTGATTCTAAGTTGTCTACAAACCCATTCTTTTGAATTTCAGATAGGAAAACGTCCCGTTGATTGGGGTCTACATACCAATTCGTTTCAACACTGCGTAGGGTTGACACAAGCTCTGCTTCTGTTTGATACCCTGTAATTTCGACGGCGCTAGGGTTGGCTTGTAAGACAAATCCATCTGGTGATGTTCTGTAGATGCCAACCGGCAAATTCTGGTATAGGCGCCGGAGTTCTTTTTCGCTTTTTTCTAGTTTATTGCGTGCTTGCCGGAACCCAAAGACAGGGCTTGTAATCGCAATAGAGCCTAAGATTACAAATCCGAGCGGACGCGCTAGCAATTGAGACGTGATCGGCATCCCATCTGGCGCAACAATATAAACAAACCAGAGCACGCCCAATAATTGGATGAAGGTCACCGCCAGCGTGCCGCGTAGTGACACCCAATTTGAGGCAATAAACACCGGAATAATCAGCCAAATAACAGAGCCAGTAATATCTCTCGGGCCAATAATTACGTCTTTTATGCCATACGTCGTCATCATCAGTGGTACTAAAAATCCGATGATGTACGACAAATACGCATAGTGTCGCGTCCGACCAACCACAAAGATAAGAAATACAACAGTTGAATAGCCAATAAGCGGCGTATCGCCATTTACTAGGGCAATTCCCAGCATAAAAATGGAGACTGGAAATGCAGCAGCGGTTACAAAGACACGCAACAAGAACATTACGTGATCTGATTCGGAGGTTTCTGCAATACGCAGGCGTTTGGCAAGTGCGTGGGTTAGGGAGATCATAAAATACTTATGTGTCCACGCGGGGTGGTACTGCTCTAATAATAATGAATATTTCTAACCACAGCATTGAGAGTTTATTAAGCGATGTAAGCAACCGTGATGGGCTCAACTAAAGACACCCCAGTGGTACATGGTGTGGCGCTTTTAATAAATAGGAAATGCTAGTTTGAAGCTTGTACCAGCGCCAATTTGGGAGTCAACGCTAACACCACCATTGTGCGCACGCATGTTGCCAAGCACTGCTGCTAATCCTAAGCCGTGGCCAGAGAACTTAGTTGTATAAAAAGGGTCGAAAATTTGCAAGAGTTTTTTAGCCGGAATTCCACCGCCATTGTCCGTTATGCTGAGGACGGTATACGTACCTTGCTCAAGCGGTATGCCGGTAAAACGCGTGTAATCTAATGCGTCTGGGCCAAGTGTTTGCGTTTGCGTGGTCACGTGAATTTCACCATTTTCATGGTCGATAGCTTGCAGACTATTGATAATTAGGTTAAGAATGATTTGCTCAACTTTTGCGGCATCAGCGCGGATTGTGTTGAGTGTGCTACTCAAGTCTGTTGTAATTTGAATAGTGGCGTTGTCTGTTTTGATAAGAGGAATGGTAGATAGGATGAGAGCATTCAGATCCACCTCGTCAACGCTGATGTGGTCATCGCCGGTATATGCTAGTAATTGTTTGACAAGGCGTGCCGCAGTTTTTGAGGCTTGCACAGCGCGATTAAGGTGTTTTTGGCTTGGATGACCGGGTTCCATTTTACGCGTTGCCAACGAAGATTGGGCCATGATGCCAGTCAATAAATTATTGAAATCATGTGCCACGCCACTGGCAACTAAGCCCAGACTCTCTACTTTTTTCATCTGCCTTAGCGTGACTTCCGCTTGATGTTGCTGTGTCAGATCTAGTCCAAGAGAAAAGCAGCCAATGACGTTGCCATTTACAACATTGGGCACCAGCACATTGCTGACATAGAACTCTTTTCCGTTTGGTAACTTGAGCTCAGATTCGATTTTTACGGTTTCACCGGCAAAGACCTGTTCAAATTTCCTGGATAGATATTGCCAGTTATTTTCGCCAAACATTTGCTTAACTGTTTTTCCAATTAGCCAGTCTGGACTGTAGCCTAAGCGCGTTTCAAAAAACTGATTTGCAAATTCAAATTCGTAATTTTTGTTGATAATACTGATCCAAGCGGGAATATTATCGGTGACTAGCCTGAGTTGGGTGGCAACTTCTGTAACCTGTTGCTGGGCACGCTTGCGCGCTGTAATTTCTTGAACAGTTCCGGCATAAAACTGTGGTTTGCCATCCTCATCGTGAATTTGGTAGGCGGTTTCAGAAATCCAGATGCGCTCTCTAGTTTTATGCCGATAGATTTCAGACTCAAATTGTGAGACAACCCCATCTTTTTTTAGTGCAGTACTGAATTCAGCCCGCCTAGTTGGGTCTACATACCACTCTTTGGCAATGTCTTTGACTGCGGTCAGCATTTCTTCTTGAGTGTTGTAGCCGTTGAGTTTCACCAGTGCGGGGTTTGCCTGCAACTGCTTGCCTTCAATCGACGAGCGGTAAATGCCAATCGGTAATCGCTCAAACAAAAGGCGGTAGTTGCGTTCGCTTTCGATCAAGCGCTGATAGGTTTCTTTTTCCTTGCCACGTGAACGCCGGAAATTGAAAACGGGCAGGGCAATAAATAAGGAGCTTAGAAACAAGAGCGACATCGGGCGAATGAAAAACTCACTAAATGGCGTGATCGAATTCCCAGATCGACCAATAATAAATATCGCTATAAGCTGAATTGTAAAAACAATCAACGTGCGCCAAACCGATGTCCAGTTGGCAGCAACAAAAATGGCAACAAACATCCAAATGATGCCGCCGCTTAGTTCAAGTGAGTTTGCAAACCCACGCTCTATCCAGACATAGCCAATAATCGTTGGAATAGTAAATGCGCTTAGATAAACTGCGCTGAGCCGTTGCAACTGTAACGAGAACCACCCAATTCCAAATAAACAACAGGCAAATATTACATACCAAAAGTCCTTTAGGACTACAGAAACCAGCAAAAATGATGCGCCAGAAAGGAAGGCACAGCAGTTAACGATCGCATGCGCGAACTGCACCGCTTTATCGGAATCTTTTGCCTCAGGAATAGCGTTGATTTCTGTGTAGATGTAATTGAGTAATTTGAGCATTGTGATCGGCAAGTGATAAGAGTGGCTAGCATATTCATCATATACATTTCTAATAAAAAATAGAAGTATAGATTTAGATACTTAGTAAATTAAGTGAATTTTTGCCACAAAAAATGCTGATGGACATAGATGTTTAGCAGCTATTGCCTTAGATTAGGTCGGCACTTCCTGCGGAGCCAACCCCGAAAAAAACAGAACTGTTTGCCGGAGGTTTGGCGTAGGTTTGTAGTGCTGCGTATATTCATAGGATTTGTTATCTTTATTACAAGCAAAAGTCTCTTCTTCTCCTCCTTTTGAGAGAGCCGGATAATTTACATCCGGCTCTCGGCTTTTAACCGGAGTGTTAGTGCTAAAATCGCGCCGGTATGACCAATAAAACATCTCAATCTAAGCTGAAAACTTCTATATTCCGCGCGGCAAGCCTTGTGATGGCGGCGTTTGTGGTAAATAACCTGATTGGCTTAGTTCGGCAGGTGATTATTAATAGAACGTTTGGGACTTCAGCGGCGCTGGATGCGTATTTTGCTGCATTCCGCGTGCCAGATCTGCTGTTCAATATTATTGCGGGCGGTGCGCTTGGCTCTGCATTTATCCCCGTGTTTACTGAACTGCTGCTGAAAGGCGACCAAAAGCGAACGTGGCAAGTCACGTCCTCAGTGTTCAACCTGATGTTGATTGTGCTTTCAGGGCTGGCCTTACTATCCGGCCTGGCAGCCGAGCCGCTGTTGCGGTCTGTATTGGCCGTTGGCTGGGCAGATGATCCTGAACTGATCGCAATGACCGCGCGTCTGATGCGCATTATGCTGATTAGCACCGTAATTTTTGGCATTAGTGGGATCGTGATGGGCATTCATCACGCGCACGATCATTTCCTCGCACCAGCACTTGCGCCGATTGCCTATAACGTTGGGATTATTATTGGGGCGCTGTATTTGGTGCCGGTGCTAGGTATTGACGGGCTAGCTTGGGGGGTCGTCATTGGGGCGTTAGGCCATCTAATGTTGCAACTGCCTAGACTACGTCAGTATCGGCCGAAATTTAGCCTCTTTTTAGATTTCAAAGATAAAGATCTACGCACGATTATTGGCTTGATGCTGCCGCGTACGCTTGGCTTGGCAGTTTGGGAAATAAATTTCTGGGTCAATACAATTATTGCGACCAGTTTAGCGACCGGTAGCTTATCGGCGATCTCAATTGCTTTCCAGATTTTTACATTTCCGCAGGCGGCGATTTCTAGAGCAATTGCAACGGCCGTTTTTCCAACTTTTGCCAGACAGGCAGCAGATGGAGACAAAGCCGCAATGCGCGCGACCTTTGTCGCCAGCTTGCGTAGCGTACTTTTATTATCTATTCCAGCCTCTGTTGGCTTGGTAATGTTGGGCCGCCCAATTATTGCGCTGCTGTTTCAAAACCGGCAGTTTGATGCAAACTCCACGCGCTTAGTGGCTTGGGCGTTATCTTGGTATGCGGTTGGGCTTGTTTCGCATGGCGTTGTAGAAATTGTGACGCGTGCCTTTTATGCGCTCAAAGATACGCGCACGCCCGTGCTGATTGGGGTTGGCACCATGTTGCTGAACGTTGCGTTGAGTGTGCTGCTGGTGCGGGTCTTCGAGGGCGTGGCGTGGATGCCGCATGGCGCGTTGGCGTTGGCCAACACAATTGCCACAACATTGGAAATGATCGTCTTGCTGGTGTTATTGCGTCCTAAAATGGATGGGATTGGCCTGCCGTCACTGCTCAAAGGGGCGGCGCAAACCAGTGTTGCCACCTTGGCAATGGGCGCGGTGCTCTGGGCAATGAATACGTGGCTTGTTCTACCAGATGAGCGTCTTTATGGCCTGATTGGGATGGGCGTTGGGGCGCTTGTATTTGTGATTGCAGTCGTTGTGTTGCGTATTCCGGAAGGGCAGCAACTCATTGGCATGGTGCGCCGCCGGATTAAACGCTAGCCGTAGTTTTGCAAGACTAAATAAGCCAACCACGCGCCTACAATGCCAAACAATGTGCCAGAGATTGCTTGCTTGGGCGTATGGCCTAACATCTCCCGTAAGCGGGCCTGCTTCGGAAATTTCCCTTTTAGTAAGTCGTCGACAACAATCAAGTTCAGAATGCGCGCTTGCTCACCGGCTGCCCGCCGGACCCCGGTTGAGTCATAAATCACAATCATTGCTAGCACAGTCGAAATTGCAAACGCAGGGCTAGCAAATCCTTCTTGTAACCCCAGTGCCCACGCTAAACCAGACACAAGCGCCGAGTGTGAGCTAGGCATACCGCCAGAACTCAGCATTAGGTGCCATTGCCATGTCCGCTGCGTGACAACTGCCACAAACGGCTTTACAAATTGCGCAGCAGCCCAGACCAATACCGCAGCCATCAACGCATCATTTCGAAAGATGGCGAGATAGACTGAGATTTCCTCAAAACTCAAAATAGGGTCAGGTCTCCGCTATTGGGCGCTGGCGACTCACCAACGGTGCGCACTTGCACTTCGGCAGTATCTAGCAACCCATTGCAATAGGCTGTCAATTTTTGACCGCGTTCGTACAGGGCAATGTTCTCATTGAGTGCAAGTTGCCCTGCTTCTAATTTTTCAACGATACTAACCAGTTCACGCAGCGCGTCTTCAAAGCTTGGAGTTTCGGTAGGAGTTGCCATAAGTATTATTCAGGGGATTTATCGTCTACGCTAACGGTCAGCGTTCCAGTTTGTAAGCGGATATCAAGTACGTCTTGCAGGTTTACGTCTGCTGCCGTGCGCACTAGTTGTTGGTCGGTGCGCTTTTGTATGACTGCATAGCCGCGTTCTAAGGTGCGCAGTGGGCTGAGCGTTTCTAGCGCAGCAGCCTGTTGTTTTAGGCGTAACTGGGCCAGTTTGAGATTGTGCTGTGCGGCTGCGCTTAGGCGTCGATCTAAATTGCGTATTTGCTCTCGCGAGTACACAATCATGTTATGCGGGGCAAAGGCTTGCAGGCTGGCATCTACGCTACGCAATTCTAAGCGTTTGCGCTCTAGCTGATCTAAGATCAGGCGCTGCATTGTTTCAACTTGTTGATCTAACGCCAGCCGCAGGTCGCTATGGTTAGGCGTTGCCAACTCTGCTGCTGCCGATGGGGTTGGCGCCCGCTGATCGGCAACAAAATCGGCAATTGTAAAGTCTGTTTCATGCCCAACGCCGCTTACGATGGGTGCCGGAGATTGCGCAATCGCATGGGCAAGGTCTTCATTGTTGAAGCACCATAAATCTTCAATTGCGCCGCCGCCACGGGCTAACAAAATCACGTCTGGGTGTTCTGCATTTGCTTTACGTAGCGCGTTGATAATCTGTTTGGCGGCAGCATCGCCTTGCACCAATGTCGGGGCAATGATCACTTCTGCCAAAGGCCAGCGCCGTTGCAGCACGTTCAGCATATCGCGCACCGCCGCGCCGCTGGGCGATGTCACTAAGGCAATTTTGTTGGGAAACTGAGGCAAGCGCCGTTTCCGATCTGCGTCAAATAATCCAGTGGCAGCCAAACGCCGTTTTAGCGCTTCAAATTCTAAAAATAAGTTACCTGCGCCCGCCAACTGTAAGCGATCCGCATATAGCTGATAGCGTCCTGCCGCCGGATACACGCTGATTTTGCCGTGTACTTTGACTTCATCTCCATCACGCGGCGTATAGGTTAGCCGGGCGGCTGTGCTGCGCCACATCACACATTGCAATGTTGCATTTGAGTCTTTGAGGGTGAAGTAAATATGACCGGAACGCGGTCGCGATACATTCGAAAGCTCGCCGGACACGGTAACATCTTGTAATCGGTAGTCGGTTTCGAGTATATTTTTGAGGTAATTCGTCAAGTCAATGACGGTCCAATCTTGGGTCATTACTGCAATCGTAAACGCGCGTGTTGCTGCTGTCAAACATCCCAATCTACATTATCCTTCCTGATATAATCTCGCCGCTATGCGCAAAATATTATTTGGCTTTTTCTCACTTTTTCTGGCTGCTTGTAGTGTTTTTACAACCGACGAAGTGACTCCAGAGCCGCTCCTAACCGCAACGCCTGCCCCAGAGGTTGCGGTAACACTTGCTCCAACAGCTGAGGCTATTCCAGAAGCTGCTCAGAAAATTCCAATTCGCGTTTGGATTGTGGCCGATTTAGTGGCCGCCCCTGAAGCGTTTGATGAGTCGCTCTACATGCAGCAAATTGAGGCCTTTGAAGAGCAAAACCCAGCTTACAGCGTGGAAGTCCGTGTAAAACGGGCGACTGGTAGCGGTGGAATTTTGGACTCTATGCGCACTGCATCTGCTGCGGCGCCAGATGTGCTGCCCGATCTGATTGCATTTGGATCGCGTAATTTACAGCTTGCCGCGCGTGATGGCAGCCTACAGTCGTTAGATCTGCTGAATGATGTCAGCATGCCAAGCGATATCTTAGAAACCATCTTGCCCGATGCCTATTATGAAGGTGCCGAAATGGGCATCCCTTTTGCTGGCCGCAGCTACATTAGCGTTTATGACTCGTCTGAGATTGCGTATCGCCCGGTTGAGTTGGATGACCTAATTGAAAATCAGACGCCGTTTGTTTTTCCAGCTGCTGATAACCGCGCGTTGAGCGTCTTTACGATGTATCAAACGGCTGGCGGCGAAATTGGCACACCAGACGACCCTTACTTGCTAGACATGGCTTTGTTTGACCTTGCATTAGGGCGCTTAGCAATACTAGAAGACCTTGAGTTGCTGTCGTCACAGTCGGCTGAATTTGCAACGCCGCAAGCCGTTTGGGATGCGCGCCGTGAATTTTCAGATTCGATTTATGTGACAGACACCACGCAATATATTGCGAACTATGATCAGGTCACAAACTTAGCCGCAACTCTAATTCCAACCGCTGCGGGACGCACTGGCGTTGCCATGCTTGAAACTTGGCACTATGCAATTGTGAGTGAAGCACCTGATAAGCAATTGGGCGCTTCAGAATTGCTCAATTACTTGTTAGCGCCAGAACAACTGGGGCCTTGGGCACTTGACGCAGGGTTTGTGCCGCTCAGAGAGAGTGCCGCAGCCACTTGGCCTGCGAATGCGCCTACAACCTTAGTCCGGCAAATTTATCGCAATGGCGTGCGTTTCCCCGCGCAAGATCCAATTCAAGCGTTAGGCCCGGTAATTGCCAATGAGGTTAGCAATTTAGTGTTAGGCAAACAATCCGCTGCAAGTGCAGTGTCTATTATCGCGACAGAACTACAGAGCTTACAAAATTAGCGTTCTGACAATCTACTAAAAAAACTTATGAGTATTAAATTTGGAACCGATGGCTGGCGTGCAGTTATTTCGGACACATTCACATTCACCAACGTTCGGCGCTTGGCACAAGCTATTGCTGATGCGGTCAACTCTGATTTATGGCTTGGTGAACTCTACAAAGATAGCAATAAAGATGTGTTTATTATTGGCTATGACACGCGCTTTTTATCGCGGGCTTATGCCAAAGAAGTGGCGCGCGTATTGGCGGCTAACGGCATCACGGTGCACTTGGCGCACTCAGACTGCCCAACACCGGCTATTTCATACGCGGTGACCAATCTCAAAGCTGCTGGGGCCGTCATGCTGACAGCATCGCACAATGCGCCACGTTACAACGGTATCAAGCTTAAAGGGCCGTTTGGCGGCAGCATTTTGCCTAGCCAATCTGATCAAGTCGAGCGCTTTTTAGATAAGAACCAACTCGATGCAAAGGGGCCGAATCTATTAGATTACGACCGCGCGCTTGATATGGGCTTGATTGTGCCGTTTAACCCAATTCCGGCATATTATGCGCATTTGCAAAGCATTATTGATTTTGATGCCATTGCTGCGTACCCACGCCGGATGCACGTGGTTGCGGATGCGATGTACGGCTCTGGCCGCGGGCATGTTAAAGGCGCGTTGGCTGGCACTGGCGTTGAGGTGCACGAAATTCGTAGTGATCTCAACCCTGGCTTTGGTGGTATTCACCCTGAGCCGATTATGAAGTATTTGCATGCGACAGTTGGTGCTGTTAGTAGTACCGGTGGCGATATTGCGCTTATTACCGATGGTGATGCCGACCGCATTGGCGTGATGGACAATCAAGGCGTGTTTGTTGATCCGCATAAGATCATGGCCTTGGCTGTGAAGTACTTAGTAGAGAAAAAAGGCAAAAAAGGCGCAATTGTCAAAACGGTCTCCAGCACGCGCATGCTCAATCGCCAAGCGGCAAAGTGGGGCTTAGACCTGTACGAAACGCCAGTCGGCTTCAATTACATTGCTGACCATATGATGACCAGCGATGTGTTGCTAGGTGGTGAAGAATCCGGTGGAATTAGCATCAAAGGGCATATCCCCGAAGGGGATGGGGTGTTGATGGGGCTGCTAATGCTTGAAATTCTAGCGGCTTATAAAAAACCACTCTCTGAACTTGTAGAAGAACTGCTCGCTGAGTTTGGACCGATGCATTATGAACGCCGTGATATGCGTTTGGCGCGGGCGGTCAATAAAAAAGAAATGGTGGCCCGCCTAGCGAATGAGGCACCAGATACGATTGGCTCAATGAAAGTGGCCGAAGTGCAAACCATTGACGGTGTCAAATACCTGATGGACAACGATTCTTGGCTGTTGATCCGGCCATCGGGCACGGAACCAGTGCTGCGCGTGTATTCTGAAGGGCTGTCTGCTGAAAATGTAGCCGAGCTATTGGCATATGGCGAGGAAATTGCGGCGACTGTTTAGCCTAGCGGAATGATGCCAACTGCAATCGTTGGTACACGCGCTTCGTTTCAGAGATCTCTGATCTTTGGGATTGAAATCAGCTTATAAAAAGAAAAGTCCCGTCATGGCACGTAATGCCAGGCGGGATTTTTTGTTATCAATGGCAGGTGTAATCAACACGCAATTCAAGTTTATTATTGTTTTTCGAATGCTTTAGACAAATTTTTCCACACTTGGGTTGAGCGTACGAATTCACGAATTACAAATATAGCCCAACCTGTAAAGAAGCCCGCAATTATCATCCAAACGTCGATTGGCCACGACCAAGTCACTGACAGTAAGATAAAGATTACGTTTATCCCAATGACTTTGAAAAGTTCTTCTCTAATGCCAGGCATTATGAGTTGAGAGATATTCTTATAGCGTTGAATAAAGCCAAAGAATAGACCGAAAACGGCCGCAATTGCTCCTCCAGCGCCGAAACTCATCGCATCCGTTAGCCAATAGCTAGCTAAAATGCTCATAATGCCGCCTGTCAGATAGGTCCCAAGAAATAGCCAGCCGCTATAAAATTTCTCTACGGCGCGTGCTATAGCATTGAGGCTATACATATTGATGAATAATACTAGCGGCGTATTGATAAAAAACGCAGTCAGCAAACGCCAATATTCTCCGTTTGCAATGGCCGCATTATCTTTGGCTGCAAGTGCGAAAGCAGCCTGATAGTCAAGAGTTGGGCTAACGATTGCGGTGAGTACCAAGCCAATGGTGATGCAGATGTTTGTGTAAAAAAGCACCATGGTGATTGGTGTTTTTGAATTTGGAAACCGGCTCGATTTTTTAGAAGATGTTTTGTCTTCTGGCGTTGTACCTGTATCAGCTGAAGTCGTATTTTTTGTATCAGACATATGTTTATTAGTAGGGAAATGCTTGCGCCCTTTTTAGTCCCGCAACCCATCCACAACGATTACAAATTCCCCGCGGATATCGGCACCGTCTTCAACCCAGCTTGATAATTCACTCAATAGCCCACGTTGGATGGTTTCAAATTTCTTTGTCAGCTCACAAATCACTGCCGCTTGGCGGTCGCCATAGACCTCTTGTGCGTTGGCCAAGAATGCTCCAATGCGGTGCGGGCTTTCGTAAAAGATCAGCGTGTGTGGACTGTTAACATCCACTTCCATAAACCGTTTGCGTTTCCCCGGCTTGCGCGGCGGGAAGCCTCTAAACGTAAAGGAATGTACGGGTAGCCCAGACAAAATCAAAGCTGGAATTACTGCCGTTGCGCCCGGAGCACTAGTGACAGTAAACCCGGCAGCGACTGCGGCGCGCACCAACACATAAGCTGGATCAGAGATGCCCGGCGTGCCAGCATCTGTAACCAGCGCAATGCTTTGGCCTTGTTCAAGACGGTCAACCAGCTTTTCTGACGCGCGATCTTTGTTGTGCTCGTGAAAGGGCGTTTTGGGTGTGCTGATTTCAAAATGCTTCAGCAAACGCCCCGTCGTGCGCGTGTCTTCACACGCAATAACATCAACGCCTTTGAGAATATCAAGCGCGCGGATGGTAATGTCGCCTAGGTTGCCGATGGGCGTCGCGACGAGATATAACGTGCCCGGCTCGATTGCGTTAGCCAAGGTCACCTCCATGCATAAGGGTTAGGGTACAAGCCGCAATTGAAGCGGTTTCAGCGCGTAGGATGCGTTTTCCAAGCGTAATGGGTGTTGCGCCTTGGGCTAAGGCGGCGTCAACTTCAGTTGGTGCAAATCCGCCTTCTGGGCCAATGAGAATGGCCGCGTTGTCAGTAAAGGCAGGCAGGCTAGGGATTGCTGTTGTATTTTCTTTGACCCATGGGATCAAAACGGTTTTATACGCTGTGAGTTGCGCCAACGCCGTATTGTAAGGAATTGGCTCCCGCAGTACCGGCAATCGACCGCGCCGACATTGCTCGGCGGCTTCACGCACAATTTTTTGCCAGCGTTGCATCAGCTTTGGCTTGACTTCGGTGCGTACAGAGCGCTCCATCATGACGGGGACAAACTCACTCACGCCAAGTTCAGTGCCTTTTTGCAAAATCCATTCAAATTTGTCTTTTTTTAGCACACCTTGATAGAGCGTTAGATGCAAATTAGGCTCGCTTGCATTTTCTGTGCGGGCGGTCACCAGCCCTTTGCCCGTTGTCTTGCTTAGTTCAATTAGCTTGACCGTGTATTCCATGCCTGTGCCGTCTAGCACGGTGCAAACATCGTCGACTTGCATGCGTAAAACGCTGCGCAATTGCCGCGTAATATCGGCATCTAAAAACACGGTGTCGCCTTGAATGGCGTTGGGATCTATAAAGAAACGTCCGGCGCTCATGATTTTTTGGCTACAAAGACCATCTCGCTAGGGTACATCAGTTCGGTGTAATCCCAGCCGCGCTCAGCAGCTTTTTCTGAAAAATAATTACGATAGTGCGTGACCAGCGACCGGCCACCGTGCAAGCTAATGGTTGGAAATGAAATGACCAGCCAGTCTACATCTAGTGCATCTAGCAGTTGCCAGCCTTTTTTGTTGTAGTTGCGTTCAAAGCGCGGCAATTCCTTCAAGAGTAAGGCCATATCGCCGTGTTCTGTTGGGATTTCTAACGCTAGGTCTTGCAGCTTGGCAGCCTGCGGAATGCCCTGTAACGCAAAGTATGTATTCAAAAAGTCGATGCGCTCGGTGTGGATATCGTAGCTGTAGAACGTGGTATCTGGCCCTAAGCCCATCCACGGGAATGCCAACGGATTGAGCGCACACGCTAGGTCTAAAACGATGTTGGGCACGCCGGTGATCGCAAAAATATCCTGATAGAACTGTTCCATGATGGCAATGCGTTCTTTGGTGGATTCGTGCGTGCTGAGGTATTCCAACAGCAAGGTGTTGGCGGCATCTTGCCCTTTTTCAAAGGCGGCAGTGAGATCAAGACCGGCCTGCGCATAATCAGGGTCGCCTAAGTAGGGTGCCATGATGTTGTGCAAATGCTTGCGCACGGCCTTTTCTAAGGCTTTGGCAGACTTGTGATTAGGGGCTTCTAACGCAACTAGTAAATCAACAGTCGCTGGGGCGGTGCTGGCATATTTGCGTGAAGAGAGTACGGCTTTGGTCACACGCGCGACCACCTCGGCGGATGCACCAGCCATTAGGCACCTCCGGTTTTGTCGATGATATAAACGAGCTCAGTTTCAAACACAAACGACCGCACATTCCACGGTTGATTAGCCGTCAGGGTTTCCATGCGTGCGGTATACGTGCTTTGCATGCCTTTTTTACGGCCACCCAAACTTTGTAGCGGAAAGGTTGCCACGATGTGCTTGGCGTTTAGGCCGTGTAAAAGCGTTTCGCCAGCCTGTGGATCAAGCTGTTCTAGACAAGAAATGGCTTTGAATACATAGGCCACATCTACGGTGTCTGTTGGTGGATTGGGGAGCACGCTGGCACAGGTAGCCTTGCCATTGACGCCCAACATCGGCAGGGCCTGCGCCAAGAAATTCATCATATCGCCAAAGATATCGACGGCGTGATAACTGGCGTTTGGCGCAAGCTGTTGCCACGGAATAGTCAGCGGATTTAGCCCACTCGCGATGTCTAAAACGGAGTTAGGCGTAGGCAGTTCTGCGGCTAGCAGTTCAAATAATTCAGGCAAAATGGGCAGGCGCTCGGCAGTGGAGGCATGCAGTTGCATGAGCTTGGTGCAAACGTCGCGCTGTGCTTCTGGCGTGTCGGCGGCGGCTAATTCTGTCAGGGCGCGGTCAAAATTGATCTTGCGCTTGAAATAAGCGGTGCCCGCTTGGCGCAGCCTGCTACGCGCATGCTTGACCACGTCTTTGGGATTGCGACGTTTGGTCAACTCGTCAGCAGCAATGCGTTCGACAAGACTGTCTTCAATGTCTGCGTACTGATTATTTTTGCGAATTGCAGCGATGGTTGTCGCTAACTTGGCCGGATCAACGTTGTTCACGGCGTAGGTTTTCCATCAATTGCGTCATAAAACGCAGGTTGTGTAAGGTTGCAAAGCGCGGCGCAAGCGGATCTTTGAGCTTGAATAGGTGATGCACATAGCCCAAGCTATAGGTGCTACAGACCGGGCAGTCACAATAGTCTGAAATTGGCGTCGAGACCTTCAAGTGTTTCTTATCGATTAGGTACGTGTATTTGAACCAGTCGCGCCCATGTAACTCTGCTTCACGCGGATCAACTTTGAAAGTGTACAGGCGACCGTTACGGGCGTCGCGGGTGGGCATGACGCTATCAAATAGGGTGTAACCCATGCGTGCGGCTTCGGCGACATTGGCGGGATGTCCCACGCCTAAGGCATGCAATGGTAAGTCGTCTGGCACTAAATCGCGCGTCAGTTGCAGCATTTCACTGACCAGGTGGCCTTTGTCATCAAGTGGCCAACCGCCGTAGCCAAAGCCTTCGAAGCCGATTTCAAGCAGGGCTTCAGCACACTCTCGGCGCAATGCGGGATCATCACCACCTTGCACCACGGCTAGTAATTTAGCTGGTTTTGCGTTTTTCTCTGACTGTAGGCGTTCAAATTCTTTGCGGCAGCGCTTGGCCCAAGCAATAGTCCGCGTGACGGATTTACGCTGTTCTTCAGGCGTGTCGCTGACGTGCGTGCAATCATCTAAGCAGAACAGCATATTTGCGCCGTAGGCGTGCTGTAACTGAATGCTTTTTTCGGGTGTCAGTTTGAATTTGCGGCCTTCAATGCGGAAGATTGCGCCTTGGTCTGTGAGTGAGCCATATTTAGCATTTTGCCGAATTAGTGAATAGACCTGAAACCCACCCGAGTCGGTGCTGATGGGGCGGTCCCAGCCACTCATTTTATGTAAGCCGCCGAGGGCTTGGATGGTGGTGGTGCCGGGTGACTGCATCAGATGATAGACGTTCATCTGGACAGATTGAATATGAACCGACTTGAGATCGGCTGCATCGAGCGTTTTGACCACGCCACGCGTGCCGTCTGGCACAAAGGCGGGCAGTTGGATACTGCCGTTGGCAGTGTGAAGTTCAGTTAATGTCATAAAAAAAGCCCTGACATTGTCAGGGCTTTGATTTTACTATGCACAGAGGAACAGAGGCTAAATTAGTGTCTGTATTCCGTATACAAATTTTCAACTGCTAATTTTCAATCGTCAATTGCCAATAATGCTAGCCTAAGACTAGCCGTTGGCTGTTGCGTACTGAAAATTCAAGCTTAGTCTTCTTTTGGCATGTGCGGTTGATTGTGGAGTGCAACTGGGTCTTTGCTTGGTTTGAGTTGCAACTGCACAATTTCAACGATGACAGAGAAGGCCATGGTGAAGTAGACGTAGTTTTTGAGGTGATTGTCGTGCACGATGTCATGATCCCACCCTTCGATGACGAGCAAGGACCCAATCATAATCAGGAACGCTAGTGCCAAGATCTTGAAGGCTGGATGTCGTTCGACGAAGTCACCAATTGGGTTGGCGAAGATGACCATGATAACGGCTGAGAGCAATACGGCCGACACCATGACAACCATGTTGCCTGAAATCCCAACTGCTGTGATGACCGAGTCGAGTGAAAAAATGACATCAACCAATATGATTTGGGCCAGCACTGCACCAAGGCTAGCAACTTTGCTGGTGTCGCCATGTGAGTCGTCATGGGCTTCAAGCTTGTGGTGAATTTCACGCGTACTTTTGGCAATTAGGAATAAACCACCACCCAGTAGCAACAGATCGCGCCCGGAGAAGCCAAAGACTAATGGATTGGTGAGTCTTACAATCCAGCTGATGCTGAATAGCAGAACAACACGGCTGATTACAGCTAAGGCAATCCCCATCTTGCGGGCTTTAGGACGTTCTTCTTCTGGCAATTTGCCAGCCAAAATTGTGATGAAAATAACGTTGTCGATGCCAAGCACAATTTCGAGCGCAGCCAACGTTAGGAATGAAACCAATAGGGGGGTAAAGTTTTCCATGTTTGTGTAATCTCTCCGTAATATCGTTCTCTATAGTAAAGGGTTTGAGAGTTGCAGGTCAACAATTAGAAGGGATTTCTCGTTTTGTTGCGCTAGACCGCTACGCTGAGCAATTCGTTTAGGTGCTTAAGCTGCGCTGCTTTTAGCTTTTCCCCTTGGCCTTGCTTGCGTAAATATTGCGTCAGGCGTTTCGCTTTTAGCACTGGATACGGCGCGTTTGCCACATCACCCACTTTTGTTTGTGTATTGGTGAGCACAATCAACCCTTTGACCATTGGTGCAGCTTCGCCAAACTCTTTTTCTAATAGTCTAGACACAGTATTGACGTCTGCGGTCAATTCTTTGTCTGGGCGGCCAAATCGATCAATGCCAAAAAGACGATTGAAGGCGCGTTCGCCAATAAGATCAAACCGGCTCCGGCTTTCATTCCATTCGATTGTGCCGATTTGGTCACGGGCGTTGATGACGTGTACGCCGCTTGGCCCAGTCAGTAAGTGATAGGTTGGGAAATATAGCTGATAGAGCGTGTAGCCATCGCCCAGCCCTTTTAGTGACGCTGGAACGCCAGTAAACGGATTGATGCGGCCCGGCAGATCTAAGAACCGGCTGCCCATTTGGGCTGAAATAATCGAGATAAAGTAGCCGAGGCCAGCCATTGTCCAGGCTACTACGATCATTTCTGGCCGTAAATACAGCACCGCTAAGCCCCCGAGCAATACAGCAAATGCAAGCGGGCGCGTAAATTTTGCAATTGTGGCGCGGCTTTTTAGTTTGGGTTCGTTTGTATAAATTTTCATTGTTATTGTTCAACTTTTCCTAACACTAAGCACGCATTCTGGCCGCCTAATCCAAATGAATTGGATAAAGTTATGTTGACGTCATGCTGACGCGCTGTGTGCGGAATATAGTCTAAATCACACGCTGGATCTGGCGTGTCAAGATTACGGGTGGGGTGAATGATACTAGTCGTCAGGCTTTGCACGCAAGCAATCGCTTCAAGTGCGCCAGAGCCGCCCAGCGGATGCCCAATCATACTTTTAGTAGAAGAGACGGGAATGTTGTATGCGGCAGCGCCAAATACACGCTTGATGGCATTGGTTTCTAAAACATCATTGATCGGCGTGCTAGAGCCGTGGGCATTGATGTAGTCGATCTGAGTTGGATTGACCTGCGCATTATCGAGTGCCCACCGCATGGCGCGCTCTGCGCCAATGCCAGAGGGTTCAGGCTTGGCAATGTGGTAGCCATCCGCAGAGGCTGCATAGCCCAGAACTTCAGCGAGTATAGGCGCGTTGCGGGCAATTGCGTGGTCGTAGCTTTCTAAAATAACCGCGCCGCAGCCTTCTGAAAGCACAAAACCGCTGCGGTCAATATCAAACGGACGCGAGGCACTTTGTGGATCATCGTTGTAAGCGGTTGGCATCGCACGCATTCCGGCGAATCCGGCAATGATGAAGTCGGTCACTAGGCCTTCAACCCCGCCGGCAATCATCACGTCTGTTGCGCCCCGCCGGATCATTTCTGCCGCTTCGCCAATACATTGCGTGCCCGTTGCACACGCTGAAGATAGGCCGGCCATCGGGCCGTGCGCTTGCAGGTAATGGCTAATGGAGAACGCAGGCATGTTTGGTAACGACGCTGCTAATGCAAACGGCTTCGCGCGCCCTGAACTGCGGTTGCGGAAGTCCGTTGTGCCTGAATCGGCTTTTTCCCAACCACCCATGCCACTGCCTAGTAAAACACCAATGCGCTCTGAATTTTCTTGACGTTGGTCAAGTTCAGCGTGTTGCCAAGCTTCTTTAGCGGCAGCAACGGCCAATTGCGATGCGCGTGCCATTCGTCTTGTTTCACTCAGAGGCATGAAGGCTGCGGGATCAAACCCAGTTGCTTCGCCCGCGATCCGGCAATCGAAATTTGTCGTATCAAATTGCGTGATATTGCCAATGCCGCTTTCCGCATTGACTAATCCTTCCCAGAGCCGGTCAACGCCCACGCCAAGTGCTGACACAGCGCCTAACCCGGTGATGACAACGCGGGATTGATTGTTACGGTGTGTGTCTGGCAAGAGTTAGCTCGCTAGCTCAGCAGCAATTGAGGTGCGAATAGAGCCAACAACATCTGTTTCTACAACTTTGATTGCGGCACCAATCGCATTCTTGATGGCTTTGGCGTTTGAGCGTCCATGCCCAATGATAAGCGGCGCATTCAACCCTAAAAGGATAACGCCACCAATTTCATCAGGGTCCATATCTGTAAATGCGCCGCGAATTGAGGATTGCACCAACATACCGCCTAGCATTGTTTTTGGACTAGATTTGAGCGCAGTTTTGATGCGGGTGCGCATCAATTTGGCAATTGCTTCACCAACTTTGATCACGATATTGCCCGTAAACCCATCGGTCACGGTGACATCGGTTTCGCCAGCAAAGACTTCTTTGCCTTCTACATTGCCAATGAAATTGAGGTTGCTATTTTGCAGCAATGGGTAGGCCGCAATTGTAAGATCGTTGCCTTTGCCTTCTTCTTCGCCGTTGGAAAGTAACGCAACGCGTGGGTTGTCGATGCCGAGTACTTTTTCGGCGTAGACACTGCCCATAATGCCAAATTGTTTGAGGAACTCAGGTTTACATTCGGCGTTAGCGCCAGCGTCTAGTAAAACGCGCAGGCCAATATCGCTTGGCAGTAATACGGTCAGTGCGGGGCGTTTTACGCCTTTGATGCGGCGCAGGATAAACAGGCCGCTGGTGAGTGCCGCGCCCGTATTGCCGACGGTTACCATTGCATCTGCATCGCCGTCTTTTACAAGCTGCATTCCCCGTGAGACAGAATTGTTAGACTTTTTGCGCGCAGCGAACGCCGGTTTATCGCTCATCGCAATCTTTTCTGGGGCGTGGACAAATGTGATCTTATCCAACACATCTTGGTGTGGATATTTTTGTAACTCAGCCTTTAGGATGGCTTCGTCGCCAGTAATTAAGAGTTGACAGCCAAATTCGCGCGCAGCAAGTACCGCGCCTTCAATTTCTGGTGCGGGTTGATTGTCGCTGCCCATTCCATCAAGAGCAATTCGCATATAAAAAACCTATAAAAAATACAGCGTAGGGCGTTTCCGCTAAAGAAAACACAAATTGCTACGCTAGGCGTTGATTGGAGTTTGCAGGTTAAAGAATACAATCCCTGCGTGGCAGAGATTGTAAAGGAGGCTGATAAAGTTGTAAACGAAGTGCGGTCGGTCGGCTTAGGTCAGTTCAGGTTGCGAGATTGAGACTGCATTTTTGGGCCAACGCGTAGCATTTCTGTGAGGAGCGCGTTTTCTCGGTTGTACACACTGCCCATTTGATGCAAAAGCTCGGTTAGGCTGTTGATGCCTAATATACCCTGCTTGATCTCTGAAGGAACCTGTAACAAGATTGACCCTAGATATGCCAGTGAGAGCGGCTCTTCTGGTAGTTTTGTGGGATCAATGTCTGTGTCTGCGACGGCAGAAATTGTTTCTAGATAGCTGCGCACCAGCTTGCGCAGTTTATAGGTTTGCTTGATTGTTGCAATGGAACTGTCTTGCTCAAGGGACAGCATCTCAACTGTGCCGCGTAAGTAAGGCTGATCACGGTGGAGTTCGTGAATTTGGAAGCGATCCCTGCCAACGGTGTTGATGTAAAGGCGGCCATCTTCTAAACGTTGCACGCTGACAATTTCTGCGGTGCAGCCCACCATATGCGGTACCGCTTCACCACCGGCTTCGACACCGCTTTTAATCAGCACGACGCCAAACGGTTCGCGTTTGTCTATACATTCATTGATCATTAACCGGTAGCGCTCTTCAAAGATATGCAGCGGAAGCGGCATTCCTGGGAAGAGAACGGTATTTAGCGGGAAGATAGGCAGTTCAATCACTAGGCGTGAATAGATCCATTTGTTGACAGCGCCTGATACGCTGCTTATAATATTTGAACGATTTCAATCGGTTACACAATTTGTGTAACAGCTACGGGGCCGTGGCGGAATTGGTATACGCGGCAGGTTGAGGGCCTGTGTCCTTAGGACGTGTGGGTTCGAGTCCCACCGGCCTCACAAAAAGTCTCTGTTTGACAGAGGCTTTTTTATTTAAGGCCTACCGGCTTAGCAGTTCTACACACAAAAAACAATTGTTCCCCGTCTGTAAATCTAGTTTATCGCTGTTTGTGAAATGCAACTATGTGAGGATTTAGATTGTGCAACTCGCGCCGTTATGCGGCTAGATCAAGCTGAAAAAAGACGGTTGGGCAACGGTCTTGGCAACAACTAGGAGCGACGCTTATGAGGTTGGTAAACTCTACATATGCAAATTATCTATGATTTTCTGGATGGCTGGGCGCACGTTGCTAGCGTTGTGATGTGGCTAGCGTGTGCTTATATTGTTGGATTGACGATTTATGTGGAATTCTTTGTCAAAGACGAAGAGTCTGCGGAGGAGTTGGATTGAAATCCATTGTTAGCCTGTTTCTCTCACTAGCCT
>JAHDBW010000162.1 GCA_020630175.1 Anaerolineales bacterium | reverse complement strand
AATTACGCAATCCGCACGTCTTGTTTCTTCAGTGCGGCTTGCACACGGCTAATGCTAACCTCAGCCGTAGACGTCTTTTCCTTCAAAGACACGGCTGCTGCCACGCCTGCGCCTTGACCGGCCACGGTACAGCACATCATATTACGTACGGACGCGTGCGAGATTTTATCCCCGCCAATCGAACGCCCAGCGACTAATAAGTTGTCAATGCCTTGCGGCACAAGTGCGCCATAAGGCACGTGAAAGTAGCGTCCCGTAGTTGGCAAAATTAGCTTACCGTAGCCATCAATAAATTCCGGGAAGATGCCAATTGCATCGTCAAAGCGGCCTTGGTTGCTTACGTCTTGCTCGGTCAGGTTGTAACGCGCATCGATTTTGCGCGTGTCACGAATGCCCACAGTCATACCAAAGTTGCGGAGATTGGCGTCTTCAAAGCCCGGTGCAAAGTGCTGCAATGCGCGCATGGCTAACATCGCCTGACGACGCCCCTCAATTTCAGCACGAGTCAGATCCCACACGTCTGTGCCGTCATAGCCGCCCATGTGCACCATGTTGAGATAAGTGGCATCGCCCGCATCGCTAATGCCGCTCCACGTGCCGCCAATGGTTTTCATGCCAGCCGGAATGAGACCAGCTTCACGGGCTTGGTCAAACGGCTTGTCTAAATAAGGACTGAACAGATCATCTTCTTTGCCAGTGGTTTCGATATCCCACTCTTTGCCCCAATCCATGTAGCGCATCGGATTTTCACGGACATACTCTAAGAAACGTGCCTTGTTTACACCCGAAGCAGAGAACATCACGGTGACGGCCATCATGTGCTCTTTGGGTGTTTTATAGGTGGGTAGACCTAACAGATTCGCAATATCGGCATCGCCAGTTGCATCAATGACGCGCTTGGCGAGAATGGCATGCTGCCCAGACTTACTATTGACCACCACGCCAGTGATTGTGTTGCCGTCACGCAAAACGTCAATCACAGTGGCATGTAATAAGGGGCGAATACCCGCTTCATGCACCCAATTGTCCGCTAAGACTTTGAACAGCTCACCATTGATGCCTTGGCTGGTGGACTGCGGCTCATCATAGCTGGCGTTTTGGGCTTTGGCGCGGGTTTCAAATTCAATGCCGATGCCTTCAACATCGACCGTCTCTTCGCGCCGATACCAAGCGATGCCTTCCACGCCAACTTGGGTCAGGTTACCGCCAAAACAGCCGTAACGCTCAACGAGCATTACCTCAACCCCAGCCCGCGCTGCGCCAATTGCCGCCGCTAACCCGCCGGGACCGCTGCCCACAACAAGCACATCAGTTTCCGCAAGGATCGGAACGGTTTTTGAAGGAATGTTGATTGTTGTCATAGGAAGCTAATTCGTAAAGTGTAATGCGTATTTGTGTTGAGTGCTGAATGTCGTTTACGAGATAAATAGAGTGACGACAAGCGTCGAAAAAATAGACGCATGTTTCAATAATGCGAACCAATCGTAATACGAAAATTCGCATTACGTCTTACGCATTAGCACTACTTCATCAATTCAATCTTGCGCCGTTCAATGTAATCACGCAGACCATCATTGATGGCTGGATCTAGCGCCGGTTTTTGATAGTCTTTGAGCCGTTTTTTGTAGGCGGCATTGGCGCGTTGGGACGCGTCTAGAGCACCATTTGCCATCCACGTTTCGCCAGCGTCATAGTCAAACAAGTTCGCCCGATAGAAGGCCGTTTTGTAATGCCGCATGGTGTGCGCGGTGCCAAGGTGATGTCCGCCGGGTTCGACTTCGTTCATAATCGAGTCCATTGCCCATTCGTCTTCATCCCAACTGACGCCCTTGGCGTAGCGATGATACATGCCCAGCAATTCTTCATCGAGCATGAATTTTTCATACCCAGCGGTTAGCCCAGCTTCTAGCCAGCCCGCCGCGTGCAAAATGAAGTTTGGCTGCACATACATTGAAGGCATCATCGACATCACGCTTTCATAAGCACCTTGTGCATCAATGAGCTTTGAACTGGCATAAGACCCTGCGGCGCGGAATGGCAATCCGTAGAAACGGGCCAGTTGGCCACTTAGATAGAGAGCCAGTTGGCTTTCTGGTGCCCCCATCACAGGCGCGCCGCTTTGTAAGTCTGTCACAGCTTGGAAAGAGCCATATACACACGGATTGCCCGGATTGACCATCTGCGTAAACACAATGCCCGCTAATGCTTCAGCATTGAGCTGTGCCACAGTGCCCAGAATTGAGGTCGGTCCCATCGCGCCAGACAAAATGAACGGCGTAACGTTCACAATTTGATTCATTTCCGCGTAGGCAATCAGCAAGCCTAGCATGCGGTCATCTAAACGGCGCGGACTACTGACGTTGACAATACAGTGTAAATACGGCTTACGGCGCATTTCTTCTTCACCGTAAACAATCTTTGCCATTTCCAGACTATCAATGCCAATTGGCCCCGTGTGATAAATCCCCATGACAGGCTTGTCGGTATGGACAAAGTGTTCATAGAAACATTCAAGATGGCGGTAAGCAATTGGGATGTCTGTTGAAACCACAATCTCAGCGCCCGTACAGTGCAGGTAGGGTGAAGATTGGGTCAGCTTTAGAAAGTTGATGTGATCTTCATGTTGGCTAATGCGACGCCCGTTCTCAATGTCGGTGACAAACGGTGGGCCGACCACTGGTGAAAAGCACATATTCTTACCGCCAATGCGCACTTCGTTTGCTGGATTGCGGCTAGACCATGAAAATTCAGAGGGCGCTTTGGCTAGGTATTCCATCACCATTTCGCGGTCAAAGTACGCCACATCACCTTTGATCTTGACGCCGTGCTGGCGCAAAATTTCAAGCGCTGGTTCATAGATAAATGCAATCCCGGCTTCTTCCAGAATTTGCATGGTGCGGTCATGCAAGAGCGCTAGCTGTTCTTCTGAGGCAATCTCATATGGGGGCATTTCCCACTGGGGTTGGGCAACATAGCTGGCCTGATTAGCGGCTTTGCGCACCGCTTTGTTTGCATTCTGACGGCGTTTTCGGCTGGTAGGTCGACTCATAAAATAGCTCTCTTAGGTAAGTATATTTTCTTAGTAAAAAACTAAGATGTAATATCACTATAGGGCGATAGCCCTTGTAAAGAGGGGAGGGATTTGCCGATTTTTGAGTAGGATTTGTCTGTGAAGACCACAGCGCTAACAGCCGTTAGCCCTGATAACGGCGCAGCACTTCTAAAACGGCCGCTGTGCCAAACTCTACTGCCCCGACCGGAATGCGCTCATCGGCAGCATGGGGCAGTGCGCTAAATGGAAAGCCTTTTGGTGTTTGCATGGGGGTAAAGCCGTAGTTTTGAATCCCCAATCGCTCAAAGAAACGCCCGTCAGAGACTGCAGGAAGTAAGTATGGAATTGGCGTGCCGTCGTTGCCTGATAGATCGTTCAGCACATTGGTGAGCAGGTCAAACTGAGAAAGGTCTGCGTTGGCGCGAGCTGGTGGGTCGGCTTTCAAAATATCGATTTGCACGTCTGGCCCAACAATGGCTTGCACTTCGGCAACCAATTGCGCGGGTTGCAGCCCCGGCAACATGCGTCCGTCTAAATCTACAGTGACTTGGCCAGGGATAACGTTGATTTTGTCACTCGCAGACACAATGGTCGGGCTGACCGTGTTGCGGAACATCGGATTCATCGCGTGGCTAGCATCCCCTAATAAGCCCATAACGCGATTTGTGAACTGCGGTTTGAGAATTAGCTTGAGCACGGCACTTTGCGGGAAGCCAATTGCCGAGGCAATGCCGTTGATCATTTGCCTGGTAACTGGCGTAATGTGAACTGGCAGTTGTTGGGTGTCTAACGCCGTCAGCACACGGCCTAGTGTGGCCATGGTGCCACCTTGAATTGGCATTGAGCCATGTCCGGCAGCGCCATTGATGGTCAGGCGCAAGGTGCAGACTAGCTTTTCTCCGACTTGAATGGGATAGAACTTCTGACCCGCTAACCACGTGGACACGCCACCAGATTCACCCAAACAGTGTTTTACATCGGCGAATAAATGGGCGTGTTCCTCAACCAAATACGCTGCGCCAACTGCGCTGGCGCGTTCTTCATCGCTGAGGATGCACAGAATAATATCGCCATTGGGCACGATGGCTTGGGCTTTCAATTGCAGCATGGCCGAGACATACATCGCCACCGCGCCTTTCATATCGAGCGTGCCGCGTCCCCAAATAAAGCCATCGGTTTCTACGGCATCAAAGGGCGGGTGCGTCCAGTTTTGGCCAGCGGTTGTAACCACGTCTACATGCCCTTGAAGGAGCAAGGGGGGAGCGCTACCGTTGCCTTCAATACGGGCAATCAGGTTGGGGCGCTTGTCATCTTTGGCGATGATGGTGGTTTCAATCCCAGCGGCTTGCAGCACCGAGTCGATGTAACCAATACAGGCGGCTTCATTGCCAGGCGGATTGGTGGTATCAAATCGAATGAGTGTTTTGAGCAGGTCGCTGGGAGAAGGTGTTGTCATCGGTGGTAATAATAAAACAGACCCTCTAATAGAGCGCCTGCTTATCAATCAATAAGGTGAATGCTGTTAGGTTAGGCGGTTTCTTGAATGCCAGATTTCATGTTCTTTACAATATATAAGAACAATGGGATGAGCAGTAAATTGGCGAACCCAAGCGTCATGAATAGGCTTGGGAAGCCCAGCGCTGTGGCAAAGTTGATCATGGTCAGTTCGCCAAGGGCAAAGCCGATGTTGATCATCATTTGATAGAGCGCCACCATTGAGGCTGCAATACGAATATCAACTGAGCCCATGATAATGACCGCATAAACCGCCCAGTGCAGCCCGCTAGCAATGCCCCAGAAAAAGCTAATCACCATGATGGAAGGAACCGTTGCAAATTGACTGAAGAGCAGGCCGCCAATTGTGACCAATATCAGCGTTAGCAGGCCAGCGGTGCGTTTGCCGTAACGCAACACAATCCAACTGGCTGCGATTGCGCCAAGAATCATGCCAACCCCTTTGATGGTGCCGATGTTGCCCAGCGTTTGGAGAGCACCGTCAGCATCGCCTAACAATTTGCTGGCATAAAGCGCGACAAGCCCGTCGATGCCAGTGAAAATGTAATATGCGACTAAGAGCTGTAAAGACAGTAGTAAATTTTGCGGCTGGAGCAAGGCGCGGAACGCGCTCCAATCGAAGCGTTTCCCGGCTTCAATAAGATCAGGCTCTGGGGTGCGGAAGAGCATGACCAACGGGAACAATAGCAAGATGGAAATAACAAGGAAGATGGCGTTGTAGCCATAACGTGAGGCGATAATGCCAAATAAGAATGACAAAATGACCAGCCCAATGGCCCGGCCACTGGTCATAAAGCTTTGTACGCGGCTGTGGTCTTCTTCTGGTGTCACTTCAATTGCATAAGCATCGGCAACCGTATCAAACATCGACATCCCAAACGTCGCAAGGATAATAGTGGCGGCCAATACTCTGAAGTTGCTAGCCGGATCTACAAAGAATGCTATTAGGAATGCACTGCTACAAATCACCACGCCTAGCATCATATAAGGCACGCGGTGGCCACGGCCAAATAGATTGACCTTGTCGCTGACAAACCCAAACAGGAATTTCAGAATAAATGGAATAAAAGCCAAAGATGCTGCTAACCCAATCAGGTTGGGAGCGATACCAGCGCTGTCCAAATGCGGTTTGAAAAAATTGAGCTGGTAGGCCGCAATCACACCCTGCACAAAGTACAGAATTGTGAATAGCATAAATTTGAAATTACGACTGACTTGTTTGGTTTGCATCTAAGAGTCCTTGTTCTTTGTGCGGTGCCTAAGTTTGCATCAGAGTATGTAAATATGCAATTGGAAAGAGGGTTGAACTTCACTAGAAAGAAGTAAGCGCGCTTTGCCCGAGGTTGGCGTCTTAGCTGGTTTTACACAAAAGGTGGCTGGAGTTTGCCAAGGTCGCCTTTATAATGCGGGAAACATTCAAGCACTAAGAAACATAACTTATGAAACCAGCAGACTATTGGATCAAACATTTAGACTTACTACCGCACCCAGAAGGTGGCTTTTTCAAAGAAACGTATCGTTCGGCAGACAGCGTTACTCAAGCCGGATTACCAGACCGCTTTGATGCGGATCGCTCGGCGTCGACCGGCATTTACTTTATGCTGCGCAGTACCGACTTTTCGCACTTGCATCGCATCAAGTCAGATGAAATGTGGCACTTTTATGCGGGCACAGCACTCACCGTGCACATGATTGATGATGCGGGTAACTACAGCGCTTACAACATCGGTCCAGATGCAGAGAATGGCGCAACCTTTCAGGCCGTGGTGCCAGCTAACGTTTGGTTTGGCGCGACCGTAGATGTGGCCGATTCGTATGCGTTAGTGGGCTGTACAGTTGCACCCGGATTTGACTTTGCCGACTTTGAAATGGCAGATCGCGCCACGCTAATAGCTCAATTTCCGCAACACGCCGAGATTATTACGCGCATCACGAAGTAGACCCTTTCGACTATGTCTCTTTTTTCGTTTAGCGCGTGCAGATTGCCGTAAACTGAACCTATGACACTTTTATCTGATTACACGCATTTTGCTGGCACCCACTGGGAAACTGGCAGCATTCAAAACCATCTTGCATATCAAGGGGTGCTGATTCCGCAAATCAAGCAGCCGCTGTCTGAAGCGATGCTGATGGGCATTAGCGGTGGCTTGGTATTTGGCTATTTCTTTTTCAACTATGAGAGCTTAGGGCCGCAGGTGGCGCTCTTGACGCGCAATACGTTCGATCCCGTCGAGACGTTACTTTCACGCTTGGGGATTGTGCAAACGCGCAAGCAAACCACAGCTATTGAAAAAGCGCGTCAAACGCTAACGGCTTGCCTTGAAGATGGCGTAGCGCCAATTGTGTGGGCGGATATGTTCTCAATGCCGCATGCGACGCTCAAAATGCCAGACATGTGGGGCATGCTGCCGCTGGTGGTCTACGGCTATGATGCGGAGACCACACACGTTGCCGATCGCGCGCAGGTTGGATTGACCGTGCCGACTGAGATCTTTGACGCAGCCCGCAGTCGGGTCAAGAAAGATAAGCACCGCATGCTGACGCTTAGTCCGCCCAATTGGGATAAATTTGAAAGTGCTATTCGCGCCGGTATTCAGCAGTCAGTGGCATTGTTTTTAGACAAGCCGCCCAAAGGCAGCCAGAATAATTTTGGCGCAGCGGCCTATCAGCAGTGGATCAAGTTGCTGACAAAACCAAAGGGTGCCAAAAGCTGGGCCAAGCTACTGCCACCGGGTGCAGCCATGTACGCCGGTCAGGTGGATGTGTTCATGCGCAGCGCAACTTATGGACAAGCCGTTGGTGGCGCAGAGCGCATGATGTTTGCCGACTTTCTAGAAGAAGCCAGTATCGTGCTGCAAGAGCCAGCGTTGGAAGAGGCTTCGCTCACATTCCGTGAAAGCGCCTTTGCGTGGCACGGGCTCAATGAGCTTGTGTTCCCCAGTGAGGTGCCAGTGTTTGCCCGCACGCGGGAACTGCTTACGCAACGGCGGGATGCGTTTCATCAACAAGGATCGGCTGCAATTCCAGAAATTGATGCAATCAGTGCTGAGCTCAACACAATCCGTGCCCAAATGGCAACCGACTATCCGCTAGATGATGCGCAGGCCGAAACCATGCGCCAAGCAATGGCGGCGCAGGTTGCGGAAATTCATGACCTGGAATTGAGCGGGATCCGCACGCTAAAAGAGGTCATCACAACATGAACACCTATATCTCACTGTTACGCGGCATCAACGTTAGCGGCCAAAAGAAAATAAAAATGGCCGATCTGCGTGCGCTATATGAAGGTCTCGGCTTTGAAAATGTAAAGTCGTACTTACAAAGTGGCAATGTGGTGTTTACCAGCGCTGAGCCAGATGCAGACAGCTTGAGCGCAAAAATCGGCGCAGCGATTGAAGCTGCTTATGGTTTTGAGGTGCCAATCCTGATGCGCACGGCGGCTGATTTGCAACGCATTCTAGCCACTGCACCCTATGCAGATGCCGACATCAAACTGCAATACTTCACGCTCTTCAACAGCACGCCAGATGCTGAAAAA
>JAHDBW010000492.1 GCA_020630175.1 Anaerolineales bacterium | reverse complement strand
CAATTGTCAAAACGCCGAATTTGGATGCGTTGGCGGCGCAGTCGCGGCACTTTACGCGGGCGTATTGCAATTCGCCGTCTTGCGGCCCTAGTCGTAATTCACTGTTGACTGGCCGCATGCCGTCTGTCAATGGCAGTTGGACCAACGCGCTGTCGCTTGATTTAGAGGCCAATACCTTTGTTAACGTGCTGCGAGAGAATGGCTACCGCACCGGCCTGCTTGGCAAGAGCCACCTGCAAGACTGCATTGATCGGCGTCCGTCTGAAGATGGCAGCAACCGCATGGATCTCACCAAGCTCGGTTTAGAGCGCCATCCACCGCAGGGCGCGGGACGAGCGGTAACGCGGCAGTATGCGGCTGAAAATCCAGACTGGGACAACTATGAAAAGCATTGGCGACATAACGCCGGTGAAGTAGAAATGCCCGCCAATTATTACGGCTTTGACACCGTAGAACTAGCGCTCAACCATGACGACCGTCCGGCGGGGCATCATTATCATTGGGTCAAAGCGCAAGGCGCTGATCCAGACACCATCGGTGGCCCAGCCAATGCGTTAGAAACGTTTGCACCGTGGGGGCAAGTGTGGCAAAGCAATTGTCCGCCGGAGCTGTATCACACGCAGTACATCACCGAACGCAGCGCCGCCTTTATGCAAGACGCCGTTTCACAAGACCAGCCCTTCTTTGCGCTGGCGTCGTTTCCAGATCCACACCATCCGTTTGGCGTGCCGGAACCGTATTACAGCATGTATGACCCAGCTGACATTCCGTTACCTGAGACCTTCTATGAAGACCATAGTGCTGGCTTGCCGCATCTGGCGCGTATTGCAACCGAACGTGGCAAAGATGCGCGGGGTCCCTTTACGTTTGCGCCCTCTGAAGAACAATATCGTAAAGCGACCGCCGTGGAATACGGCGCGATTACAATGTTAGATGCTGCCGTTGGGCGCTTGCTAGCTGAAGTAGAGCGGCTCGGCGTGCGTGACAACACGGTGATTGTCTTCTGTGCCGATCATGCCGATTTAGGCGGTGACCACGGCCTGCTGCTGAAGTTCGCCACGCATTATCAAGGCGTGTTGCGCATCCCCCTGCTGATTGCGACACCAGACCTTAACCCCAGTAAAACGGACAGCATGGCCGCGCTATTAGATTTAGGTCGCACGATTTTGGATTATGCCGGTTGCCAACCCTATATCGGGATGCAAGGCACAAGCTTACGCCCAGTGTTGGAGAACCCAAGCGACTCAATTCGAGACAGTGTGTTGGTTGAGGAAGCGTATCAAGCTGACTTTATTGGACATGGGCGTGATTT
>JAHDBW010000161.1 GCA_020630175.1 Anaerolineales bacterium | reverse complement strand
CACAAAAACCAACACACAAAATTAGTTTTAGTTAGAAAAATCTTATGAGTGACAAATTACGTAATTACATCAACGGCGAGTGGGTTGCTTCAAGCGCTGAAATCTACTTAGATGTTGAAAATCCAGCGACTGGCGAAGTCTTAGCCCAAGTGCCAATGCCAGACGGCAAAGACATGGACCAAGCTGCTGAAGCTGCGCAAGCTGCGTTTGACGGCTGGCGTCGCACCCCAGCAGGCACGCGTATTCAAGAGTTGTTCAAACTCAAACGCGCGCTTGATGAAAACTTCGACGCAATTGCTGAAATTATTACCATCGAATGCGGTAAAACCTTGGCTGAAGCGCGCGGTGAAATGATCCGTGCAATTGAAAATGTAGAAGTGGCTTGTGGCATTCCACGCATGATGCAAGGGGACGTGTCTGAAGACATTGCCCGCGGCATTGATGAAATGATGATCCGCCAGCCGGTTGGCGTGTGTGGGTGTATCGCACCGTTCAACTTCCCTGGCATGATCAGCTTCTGGTTCTTGCCATACGCCATTGCTTGTGGGAATCCATTCATTGTAAAGCCATCGGAAAAAGTACCGCTGACAATGCAAAAAATCTTCCAATTGGTAGATGAACACCTAGACCTGCCAGCAGGTGTCTTGCAAATGGTGCACGGTGGTAAAGAAAGCGTCGACGCCATGCTCGACCACCCTGTGATCCGCGCAATTAGCTTTGTTGGGTCAACCCCAGTTGCCCGTTACGTATACAGCCGTGGCACTGCTAACGGCAAACGCGTTCAAGCCCAAGGTGGCGCTAAAAACCCAATCATCGTCTTGCCAGATGCTGATATGGACATGACCGTAAAAATCGCTGCCGACTCAGCCTTTGGCTGTGCTGGGCAACGTTGTTTGGCGGCGTCTGTTGCCGTCACCGTTGGTGATGCGGGTAAAACCTTTACCGACGCCATCGCAGAAGCTGCTGCTAGCCGCGTCACTGGTTACGGTCTAGATGCGGGCGTGCAAATGGGCACTGTTGTTGACAAAAACAGCGCCGCGCGCATTGAAGGGCTTATTCAAAAAGGCGCTGATGAAGGCGCTAACGTGCTGGTCGATGGGCGTAACGCGCAAATCTCCGGCTACGAAAATGGGTCGTTTGTAAAACCAACCGTCCTGTCTGGTGTCAATCCAAGCGGCGAAATCGCTCGCACAGAAATCTTTGGTCCAGTACTTAGCCTGATCCAAGTCAACACAATTGAAGACGCAATTGCCTTCGTAAACGGCGGACAATACGGCAACATGGCCTGCTTGTTCACGCAAAGCGGCTATGCCGCCCGCAAGTTCCGCTACGAAGCCCAAGCCGGTAACATCGGCATCAACATTGGTGTTGCTGCACCAATGGCATACTTCCCCTTCAGCGGCTGGAAAGACAGCTTCTTTGGTACGCTCCACGGTCAAAGTGGGCACGCGGTTGAATTCTTCACCCAAACCAAAGTTGTCGTCGAACGCTGGCCAAAAGAATGGAGTCGCCAATTCTAATTAAGAAGAGAGGCTAGAGAAGAGAGAAAAGAGAGATGGCGTTTTTCAAATTTGAGCGTTTAGAAGTTTGGAAACGCAGTATAGACTGGGCAAATGACGTTTTTGACATTGCCCAGTCCTTGCCAAAAGACTATCAGTATTCAATTGGTGAACAGTTGCGCCGTGCTGCGCTTAGTGTGCCAACGAATATCGCAGAGGGTGTTGGCCGCGATGGCGAAAAAGAAACGAAGTATTTCTATCGTGTCGCAAAAGGCTCAACTTATGAAGTCGTTAGCTTGCTTGTCATGGCTGGTAAACGCGGCGCTTTAGCCCCTGATGCATATCGTAAGCTCTACACTGAAGCCAACGAAATTGCTGCCATGCTTACGGCACTCAGTCGATAACACACTCTCTACTCTTACTCTCTTCTCTCTACTATTTTTACGGAGTAAAAAATGATCAGAGTTGCAAATGCCCCTTGTTCATGGGGTGTTATTGAAAATACAGAAACGGAAAGTGCGCCGAAGACTTATTTAGACGTACTTGATGAAATGGCTGCGGCAGGCTATGTGGGGACAGAACTGGGCGATTGGGGCTTTATGTCGACCGATCCAAAGGTGCTGATTCCGCAGTTGGAAGCGCGCAACATGGCTATGATTGGCTCTTGGGTTTCTGTACGTTTATATGATGCAGACTACCATCAAGCTGGCGTAGAGGCTGCTGTACGCACAGCAAAGTTGCTCGCGGCGGTTGGCGGTCAAGATCCATTTATTATCATTGGTGATGATCACAGCACCGTTCCAAGTCGGCATGATGTGTCTGGCCGCGTCACGCCAGATTTGATGCTGGATGATGCCGGTTGGGCTGAATACACAGCTGGCGCAATGAAGGTTGCTGAAGCGGTCAAAAAAGAAACTGGCCTGCGCTCACTAGTGCACCATCACGGCGCAACGTACGTTGAAACCGGCGCTGAAATTGATAAATTCCTCAGCCTAACCGACCCAGACCTGATCGGCATTGTGTTTGACACCGGCCACTGCATGTTGGGGCAAGCTGATCCAGCGGAGATGCTCCGTAAGCACGCTAGCCGCATTCAGCACGTGCATTTCAAAGACTTTAGACCAGACCTCGTGGCTCAAGCAGATGCCAACAATTGGGGCTATCAAGAGCTTATTGCACAAGGCGTGTTCCCAGAGCTCGGTAAAGGTGCCGTTGACTTCCCGGCAATTTACGCAGCATTGCAAGACATCAACTATGACGGTTGGATTGTGGTCGAACAAGACATGCTGCCTGGCATGGGCGACCCCGCCGCCAGCGCTAAGCGCAACCGTGACTATATTCGTTCAATTGGATTGTAATTGAATCCACGAAGGACACGAAGATAGCACGAAGGCGTACGCGTCATACTTACGTACGCTTTGAGAGAATAGCTATCTTTGTGTCCCTTCGTGTGACTTCGTGGACTTATTATTTATGAAAACTATTAACGTAGGTGTCATCGGCATGGGCTGGATGGGCACCGTTCATTCTCGCTCATACGCATCGATGCGTGATCGTTTTTTTGACGGTGGGGTTCTGCCTAACCTAGTGATGTGCGCCGACAACGTCGAAGCGCGTCTCGAAGAAGCCCAAGCCCGCTTTGGCTTTGCAGAAACCAGCACCAATTGGATGGATGTGATCAATCATCCTGACATTGACGCGGTTAGCATCACGTCACCAAACTTTTTGCACCGCGAAATGGTGATGGCAGCCGTTGCTGCTGGCAAACACGTAATGTGTGAAAAGCCAATCGGGTTGCTGCCAGACGATGTCGCCGCTTGCTACAAAGCAGCCAAAGAAGCTGGTTTGATGACCTTCACTGGCCTCAACTACCGCTGGGTGCCGTTGGTGCAATACGCCAAGAATATGATCGATAGTGGGCAGCTTGGTGAGATCACCAACTACTACGGACGTTTCTTTGCGATGTACGCGAGTGATCCACTTGGCATGCTCAGCTGGCGCTTTTTGAAAGAAGAAGCTGGCACGGGCGCATTAGGCGACCTGATGCCGCACGCCGCCGATATGGCGCAGTTCTTGGCGGGGCCAATCAAACGCGTGACTAGCACGACGCAAACCGTAGTGACAGAACGTCCATTGCCAGTGCCGGGGCGCGGCACGCACTTTTCAAAAGGGCAACCGGGTGACCCAACTGGCGCAGTGACCAACGAAGACTACGTCGGTGCGATGTTTGAATTTGACAGTGGCGCACGTGGCACGATTGAAATCAGTCGCGCGATCTTTGGCCCAAAAGTGGAAAACCGCTTTGAAATTTATGGCACCAAAGGCGCAATCCGCTGGAACTTTGAAACAATGGATGAGCTGGAAATTTATCTACCAGACGGCTCCAATGCCCATGATGGCTTTACGCGCATCTTGGCCAGCCCAGACAATCCATTCTATAGCCGCTTCCAACCGGGTCCCGGTAACAACATGAGCTACGACGACTTGAAAGTTGTTGAAGCCTATCACTTCCTAAAATCGATTGCCGATGGCGAACAGCTTGAACCAAGCTTCAAGTCTGCCTATGAATTTGCCCAAGTCCACGATGCCATGATGCGTTCATGGGAAAGCGGTGCCTGGGAAGATGTGCGTGATATTTAGATATAACGTTTCAAACAACTAGATGAGATGCGGATAATGCAATAATTTCTCCCTCACCTAACCTCTCCCGCTGGGAGAGGGATGTTTTTGCACTTCAAGACTTGTCTTGGAATAAACAGAAGCCTCCCTCCCAGCGGGAGGGACTGAGGGAGGGAGAAATGACTGTCCTATTCAAGTCTCATCTCATTGTAAACACAGCATTCCACTCTTTGATACTCTAATCGCTGTTCAGAACCCAACAGTGTCAACACCATGACAAAATACGATCTAATCACCATTGGCCGAGCAAATATGGATTTGTTCTCGTCTGATATTGGCGCAGAATTTGTGGATATTACGGGCTTTGTGCCGCAGGTTGGGGGCAGTCCGACGAACATTGCCATTGGCACCGCTCAGCTTGGCCTGACAACCGCCGCACTGACAGCCGTCGGCAATGACAACGTTGGTGATTTCATTATCACGTATCTTGATCGGAAGAACGTGGTGACAGAATTGATCACGCGTAAGCCCGGCCTCAGCAGTTTGGCCGTTTTAGGCGTACAACCGCCAGATAAGTTCCCACTGCTGTTTTACCGCGAAAATCCACCTGACATTTGGCTCACCATTGATGATTTGCCAAATTTTGCAGACACCAAAGCCTTTCTAATTTCTGGCACGGCGCTCGCGCGGGGTACCTGTGCCGCCGCAACGTTTTACGCCGCTGAAAAAGCCCGCGAAGCCGCTTGCACCACCTATGTCGATTTAGACCTGCGCCCTGACCAATGGCAACATCCAATGGAAGCCGGGGTGGCGCTGCGCCGCATTATGGGCATGGTCGATGTGGTGATTGGCACCGAAGAAGAACTGTGGGCGGCAATCAATACCGATCCAAACAAGTGGCACGGCAATGACGCCGTTACAGATGCCGAACGCGAGCAAATCGAAGCGTGGATTACGGCGCAAATGCAAACGGACGCGCGGCCACAAGTGATTGCGCTCAAGCGCGGTAGCAAAGGCGTCACGATCTTTGAAACCGGCCAAGCCCCATTAGATGTCGCGGGCTTCCCGGTTGAAATTCTGAACACCGTGGGCGCTGGTGATGCCTTTGCCAGTGGGCTCATTACCTCCCGCATCAACGGCATGGATTGGGAAGCAAGTGCCCGCTTTGCCAATGCCTGCGGCGCGCTTGTGGTAACCCGTCACGGCTGTGCTGAAGCGCTGCCAACCAAAGCTGAAGTCGATCATTTTATTGAAAATTATCCAAGCGAGTAAACTCTTATGGCACTCCATGCAGATCTAGTCGGTAAAGTTATTATTGTCACAGGCTCCACCTCTGGCACCGGACGGGCGCTGGCCTATCGTTGTGCAGAGCTTGGCGCGAAGGGCATTATTGTCACCGGCCGTGATGCGCAGCGTGGCGAAGACACCGTCGATGCAATTGAAGCCATTGGGCGCAAAACCGGCCACAATACGGACGCCGTTTTTGTCAAAGCAGACTTGCTAGACCCAGACCAATGCAAAACAATTGTTGACGTTTGTGAAAAGAAATTTGGCACAGTCGATGGGTTGGTCAATGTCGCCGGACGGGGCACCCGCCACAGTCTTGAAGACACCACCGTTGAAGACTGGGACACCACGCTCAACCTGCATGTGCGCGCCCCTTTCTTGCTAACGCAAGCCGTCGCCCCACTGATGCAAAAGGCTGGGCAGGGCGGTAGTATCGTCAACATTGGCTCAACCGCAGCGCATGGTGGCGCACCGATTTTGCTGCCTTACACCGTTGCCAAAGCGGGTCTGATGATGCTGACGCGCAATACAGCGCAAGCGCTGCGCAAAGATCGTATTCGCGTGTACTGCCTAAATATTGGCTGGACCGCTACTGAACAAGAACATATTGTGCAGCTAGAAACCGGTCAACCAGAAAACTGGTTAGAACTCGCCGATGCCAGCGCACCACTGGGTCGCATTATGCGCCCAGATGACATCACACCAATGATCACCTATTTACTCAGTGATCAGGCAAAGATGATCACTGGTTCCATTATTGAATGGGATCAAACCATGATATTGGGGCCTTATGACAGTTAAAGTTGGCATTATCGGAACCTCTTGGTGGGCAGATTCAATGTATCTGCCAGCACTAAGCAAACATCCAGACGTTGAGATGGTGGCCTGTTGTGGTCGGCATCAGGGACGAGCAGATGCGTTTGCGGAACTGTGGAATATTCCAGAGGTGTACACCGATTACAACGCGCTCATTGAAAACGCAGACATTGACGCACTGGTTATTGCAACCGGCAATGACACGCACTATCCGATCACGATGAAGGCCTTGGCGCACGATCTGCATATTTTGTGTGAAAAGCCAATCTCGATGGACTTAGCCGAAGCGGAAGAAATGGCCGCCGTTGCCGAAGAAAAAGGCGTCAAAACCTTGGTGCCGTTCACCTATCGCTTTATGCCAACCAACCGCTACTTGAAGGCATTGATCGATGATGGCTATATCGGCAAGCCGTATCACATGGCTATGCGCTATTACACCGGCTACGGTCGTGAACCGGGGTACCTGTGGCGCTTTGATAAAAGCAAAGCTGGCACGGGCGTGATTGGCGATTTAGGCTCGCACTTTCTGTATTTGGCAGAGTGGTATTACGGCCCAATCAAAAGCATGACCTGTCTCACGGCGGCTCACATTGATCGTGGCACCGCTGATCCAGACGGCAATGCCTACGAACAGCTTGAAGACAGCGCCCATTTCCTCATGGAATTTGAAAACGGCGCGCAAGGCACCGTCCATGTGACCTGCGTCGCGCACGAAAAAACAAAGTTCGGTCAACGCCATTTCATGGAATTTCACGGCTCAGACGGCACGCTGTATCAAGAAACCGACTGGGACGCCTTGCAAGAAGTGCGCGGCGCAAAAGGCCCAGATGGCACGCTTGAAGTGCTGCCAATCCCAGATGAGATTTGGCGCAGCGCCCGCCGCGACAACGTGCACAACACCTATAAAGACGTCTTCCGCGAAGACCAACTGATGATTGGCGAATGGATCGATGCCATCGTCAATGACACCACACCAGAGCCAAGCCTGCGGGACGGCATGCGCATCCAACAAGTGATGGACGCCGCTGTACGGAGCGCTGAAGCACGCAAAACAATAAACATATAAGGATAGAAGATAGAGGACAGGAGATAGAAGGTGCATTCCTCTATCTTCTATCCTCTATCTCCCAAAGACCCATGTCACATCCACACCACATAAAACCTGATCGTTCGCAACAAGTTGTAATTGATGTCACGCCTGAATCGGCAGGCTGGGAGTATCTAAGCTTCCAAGTCGTACAACTGGCGGCTGGCGAAACGTACACTGTCAGTTCACCGGGCATTGAAGTTGCCATCGTGCCGCAATACGGCGCGGGCAGCTTAGCCGTTGCCGGTGGCGAAACCTACGCCGTTTCACGCAAAAATCCGTTTGATGAAATGCCACACATTCTGTATCTGCCACCGGGCAATACGGTTGAAATTACCGCTGGTGAGAACGGCTTTGAATTTGCAACAGGTGGCGCACCTGCTGAAGGGAAGTATCCAATCCGCTTATTCCGACCAGAAGAAATGAAGTCGGAAGTGCGGGGCGGTGGGGTTGCATTACGGCAAGTCAATCACGTGTTGGCCGCGCCATTGCCAGCCGAACGCCTGATTTTGTTCGAAGTGTATGTGCCCGGTGGCGCGTACTCTGGTTGGCCGCCCCATTGCCACGACGGCTATGAAGGCTCTGCTCATTTAGACGAAACTTATTACTACCGCATGCAGCCGGAACATTCTTTTGCCATGCACCGCAACTATCGCAAAGACAACGACTTTGACGAAACGTTCTCAGTCAAAGATGGTGAGTTGGTTTTGGTGACAGAAGGCTTTCACCCCGTTGCCGTGCCGCCCGGATCAAACGTGTATTTCTTGAACTATTTGGCCGGTGAACTGCTAAACGAAGACCGCGCCTTGCC
>JAHDBW010000015.1:31191-42451 GCA_020630175.1 Anaerolineales bacterium | reverse complement strand
GTGAAATTGTGCCTGTGCGCATCACCGGCGCAATGCCTTATGACCTAACCGCCACGGTTGATATTGAAGGCCCACAAATTATTGGGGATGGGCTGCTGCAGTTATAAGCATAACAAGCACGCGTGACTTGTTAAATCCAAAGCCCCCTGCAAATACAGAGAGCTTTGGATTTATAAGCCCTTGCACGATTAAGGCGTTGCTAATACACGCTGAAGTACAGGGTCTGTTAAATCTAGCACGCCTAAATCTAGCCGATCTACAGGCAAACCTTGGCCATCTTGTAGTGCTGCATAAACGCCACCATCTTGATTAGAGAACAACAGCATATTAATCGGTAATTCACCTACTACTGTCCCCGCAGGAAGGCTAACAGGCACTGTTAAGATCACAAATTCGCCTGCTTCTGGCCAACGTTCGCTAACCCAATTGACAGAATTCCCCTTTATCGAAATTTGATCATTCCACCCTTCAATAAATGCAAAGTAATCTGACCGATCTGGGACACCAATAGACTGCACAAGTAAATCAACAAGCAAAACGTCTGTTTCGTCATCAGCTGTTACACGGTAACCAAATAGAGATCCAAACTCTCCTAACGTGCCAGTTGCGGCAATAAAATGAGGCGATATTGGGCGGGTCACGTTACCCGTCACAGAGATCAGTTGGCTTCTTTGCACCAAAGCACGATCCAGTTGGGGCGCAGCACAAAATGGTTTTGAAGACCACACTAACGGATTAGTTTGCGCAAGATGAAACGCATTAGGATCTCGTATAAGAACTCCGCCTTCACCATCTGCAATCTTATGAATTGGCCTTTGCGATTGCCCATACGTAATAGTAGAAAGGAGCGTGCCGTTCTGCGCCCAAAGATGCAACTTTCCAGCTGTGTTACTTAACCGACTTGTGTATTTACCTGACACGCTAATTGATGGGCAGCCAGCCTGCAGTGCAATCGGATTGTACGCAATTCGAATAGTTTGCCCTGGGGCAATTACAGTATTGTGTGAAAATTGGTATTGGATCTCACCTGTAATTTGCATACCGTCTAGGGCGATTGGCACGTCACCATAGTTGTGCAGCCCGACATATTCGGTCAACTCATCTTCTTCCGTTGGGTGATAATAAATTTCAGAAAACGCCAGCGCACTCACCGCACTTACATCAATCAACTCTTGATGAAGCGCACTCCACTCACTGCCGCGCTTCACTCTTGTTGAAAGCAATACTGTTTCCTTCAAAGTCACGGTGTTATTAACCAACGCATTAGGTGCAACATCGCCACCGGGCAAACGTGGATCAGTGCCATCAAGTGTGTAGTAAATCAGCGTATCAGGCGCATCTGTTACGAAGTAGAGTTGCACTCCATCGAGTACAACATGTGGCGGATCAATAGCTGGATACCAATCCAAATCTATCAGTTGATCAATTAGCGCTTGTGCGCGCCCGGGTAAAACATCTTGCAGCACGCGTTCACGCTCATTGGCCCACATTGCAGGCGTATAAAGTAAGTGCGCGTCTGCTTCGTTAGCCCATACATCACGTCGATGATCCCCCCAACGCGCAGATTCTAACGGGATTGCAGGCTCTATTTGGCGGGCAGTGTCACGGTAACGGGCAGTGCTTCGGTCAATATTTAGCGTCCCATCCATAAAAATGTGATGATAAATCTGATCAACAAAGTGCTGACGATAGTCTGGATGCTGCAAGAGCACTTCATGCCAGCCGGATGGCGTTTCAGGTTTACCCCAATTTGCTACCTTCTGGCCCCTTTCTAACAGCGTGTACTCAGCATCCCAAACTGTGAACCGGAACTTACCTGTTTCAGTGTCAGGACGATACGCAACAAAGTTACTGACGCTCCAATCTGTATTGCCAGCCCAAATATTTAGAATTGCAAAATCAATCAAATTATCAACATCAATATATGTGGTGAGTTGTTGATAAATAGCAGGATCACCTGTCGCATGGAAGTCCGCAATGAGTAAATTTATTTTGTCCCAAGTTTCGCGGTGTTGATAATAAATATCGTCTTCTAAACGTCCTGTAAAAATCTCCCACTCGTCTCCCTCATCTAAGAAATGTGCGCTGGCAAAATGCGCATTGGGACGCTGCACCAGTTCATACATTCCCCAGTACAGGCCATTTAGAAATAAGTGCACAGCCTCGCCACTAGGTGTCGGGTGCCCCATTTCTAGATAAGTACTTCTGATAAAACTATCGCGCGCATATTGGGCACGTTGCAACCGCTCTGATTCATAGTTTTGCACCCATGAATCATTAAAGTGCGCACGTAAGATCAAATCATCAAGATATACAATTGGCGACTCTGAAAAAATTGTGTTCGGAATCTCCTCAGCATTTAAGTCAGTGCGTTTCAATAAACGAAAAGAATATTTTGTGCTGAATGTGGGCACGCGTGAAGTCCTGCCATGAATGCGCACGCCATAAAGGGTAGAAATTGTTGTTTCTGAATTTAAGTCAATATATTCAAAATTAGCCAACCGTTCAGTTTCAACACCTTTTTGCTCAGGGAACATGTAAAGTGCATTTTCAAACAAATCGGCATTGTCAAAAGACAAAGACACAATTGGCAATGCCCTTAGGCCTGCCAAAAGGTCTGTTTCATTACCGGCGACCACATCTGGGTCCATTTCATAGTCGGCAGGCAACACATAATTTGTCCAGCTCTCTGGAAAGCCTGCAATCTTATCTGACTGCAGTAACACCTGTTCAGGAAAAATATAAGTATGTGTATTGACAGATTGCAACAAAATTTCATCTTCATAGGCAACCGCGCGAATAATTGTTGATTCCTCAATATCTAATGGGGCTGAATAGCGGGTTCCATTGACTAAGCTTGGCCAAGATCCATCTGTGGTGTAAACAATATTGGCATTATCAACAGCGGAAATTAAGTGTAATTGAAATGGCTCTTCATATAAGCCTCTAGGGTGGCTGAATGCAACTTGCATCAAACCTGTGCGGGTTGGCGTAGTATTTTCAACGCCAGGAGTGGGCACGTTAAAATAGCCAATGACATTATCTTTGACCCCAAAAGAGACATTTCCAAACTGTTTCGTAGGCTCATAAGCAGTGGCTAGCGAACCATCTGGGCGCATTAAGGCTAGATACTCACCAGTAACACTTAATGAGAAGTTAGTATGCAGGTTCGGCTCATTACGATCTAGGCCAGAAGCAAACACAACGAGATAATCATTCGGCGCAATTTCAATATCTGGAAACGCCCATTTTTTTGGATTGTCTGGTTTATCTGTTAGATGCCAACCCGCAAGCGACACTGCTTGACGAGTTGGGTTGTACAGCTCAATCCAGTCAAAAGTCTCGCCATTCTCAGCAACAAGCCCATCTATATTGCTAGCCAAGAATTCACTGATGATCAAGCTCTCTGCGACAGGAGCACACCCTGTTAGAAAAATAGCATATGAAAAACATGTCAAAGCTATTGACAAGAAATATGTCTTAATTTGCATTAGGCCAACAATCGGGATGAATATGGAGAAGCTAAACAGTGCAATAAATCAGGGTATTAACTCTTCAAAAATATATACACTTAAGTTTTGTATGCGCTTTATTTTCATAAACCATCATACAAAAAAGCATGAATTTCTTTAGATTTTATCGCACTTTATTTGCATAAAAACTACTTACTCTATACGAACTTAATCAAAATCAGCAACACCTTAAATCAAAAGACCTGCCCAAGGCAGGTCTTTTTGTTTGTAAAAAATATCTACAGATTATGCGTTGTCACTAATTTCATAGTCAGCATCGACAACGTCCCAGTCGCCATCTTGCGGGATGCCAGTCACGGCAGCGCGATGTTCAGCAACAACGTGCTGTGGCGCCATGTCCATGAACATCTTCAGGCCAAGGAGTACAGCCGCAATGTCATCTGCAGCGCCTAGCCCAAACATGGTAATAAAGGCATCTGGGATAAAGTCAATTGGACTGACTACATAGCCAATTGTCAACAAAGGAATAATCTTTGTCCAAGCTGGCACGCGTGAGTCACGCATTAGCCGGCCTGCAATTCGTAGTTGAGTAAGTGAGTCTTTTAGCATTATTTTGTCCCTCCAAAATATCTAGTTCGTTCTGATTACTATGACACCAGCGTATCAGAAAAAGTCAGCTGTTAGAGGGGATTCTGATAAAAGTATTACAAAACTAGCTATATTTCACTTTCCGGAAGGCTTATAGCGCGGTTTTGGCAGCAGCAAGCACGGCATCGTAGTCTGGTTGGTCACCCAATGAAGCCATATAGTCAGAATAAACCACTTGATCATTGCGGTCTACAACCCAAATCGCGCGGCGATGAAAGCGATTTTCTTTGATCATCACGCCATAGCTTTCGCCAAAGTTACCATCATAGGCATCGGAAAGCGTCTGAACAGCGTCAACGCCTTCTGCGCCGCACCAGCGTTTTAGCGCAAATGGCATATCCATACTGATGATCAAGATCTCTACGTCATCACTTAGATCCGCAGCGCGCTTGTTGAATTCCAACGTTTCAATATGACACACAGACGTATCGACCGATGGAATAGAGCCAATAATGCGGACTTTGCCTGTTGAGTTCGCGAGGGTTACCGGCGCAAAGCCATCATCACGCACAGTAAAGTCTGGCGCTGTTTGGCCAACAACAACATCTTCACCCAGAATAGTGGCGTAATTCGGGCCAAGTTTCAAAACATCTTTTCTTTCTACAGTCATTTTAGTCTCCGCGTAGTCCTTATTTTTAGTGGTGTCCGCCCCATTTTTACAAAAAGTGGCATGGTGTAAGCATATCGCTTTTGACTATGTATGCTCAACTGTTGTGACACACGCCGCCGCCGATGGATTGGTGACCATTCTAGTCAGAGGATTCATTCTGCTGACTGTCGTCAAGCTTATGACGCAAACTAAGCCGATACGCACGGCGTGCTTCAGCTGCGTCAAAGTGGGCCTGCTCTGCGGCGGTTTGCAACAGTAGTTCCGGCACTTTTACCGTGTTGCCCTTGCCATCTACGGCAACATATACCGCATAGGCTTTATTTGTGACAACACGCTGGCCGGTAAACGGATTTTCTTTTTCAACTTCAATGAGGATTTCCATCGAGGTGCGGCCCACCCACGTTGGCGTGGCCGTGAAGTGCAAAATATCACCAACGCTTACAGGATGCTCAAACGTCATTGAGTCCAGAAACACCGTCACTGCTAGCTGACCAGAATGCCGCATTGCCGCCATGCCACCGGCTTCATCTAGCCATTTCATGATGTTGCCACCATGCACATTGCCGTGAAAATTGGCCTGATCCGGCTGGGTCAAAACAGCCGTTCGGATTTGTGAGGCGCTGGGACGTTTACCGGTCATAGCAGCATGCGGTAGACATCAGTCAAGACCTGCGCCGATTGCTGCCAAGTAAATTCGCGGGCCCGCGCGTAGCCTTTGGTAACGAGCGTTTGCTGGGTACTACTATCTTGTAAAACCTGAACCAAGCCTTGCGCAATTGCATCAACATCATAAGGATCAACGCACACCGCCGCATCTGCGGCGACTTCTGGCAAACAAGATTCAGTTGAGGTGAGCACGGGCGTACCGCATGCCATCGCTTCTAGCATTGGTAACCCAAACCCTTCATATAGAGACGGGTAGGCCATGACTTCTGCGCCAGAGTACAACGCAGCGAGATCTTCATCTGCAACGAAGCCCGGGAAAATCACGCGTGCCTGTAAATTACGGCGCTCAACTTCCGCAAAAATTTCGTCATATAGCCACCCTTTGCCACCAGCCAGCACCAACTTGGTGTCTTGGTCTTGTAATGTCTGCATCGCAGCATCAAAGGCCTGAATTAGGCGCTGATAGTTTTTACGCGGCTGAAGCGTACTGATAGAAAAAATGTAAGGCTGCGCCCCAATGCCATATGTCGCGCGAACAGCCGCCAAACGTGCCGCGTCTGTTACTGGCGCAAACTCTGGTCCAACGCCACAGTAAAGCACGGTAATTTTATCGGCAGGCGTATTGTAAAGATCTATCAAATCATCTTTTGTGGCCTGCGAATCGGCCAAAATATGCGTGGCGCGTTTTACCGAGCGCGGCACAACTGTATTCAGATAAGCGCGCAGCCCGGGCGCAGCTGACTCTGGATCGCGCACAAAAGAAAGATCATGCACGGTTAGGACAGTCGGAATATTTGGCGTGGGCGGTAGTGTGAAGTCTGGCGAGTGATACAAATCCACCTTGCCAGTGATAAGCGTGACCGGCACTGGCAGTTGCAAACGATGCCAGCCCCGAGCCAGCCAGATATCATGAAAAGGCAACTGGCGAACGCGAAAGTTGGGCGCTAGCGGCGGCAACTGATGCGGGATAGGATTTTCTGAAGCGTAAAACAGGCGGTAGTCAAAGCCATCATCACGTTGTGCAGTGGCTTGTAACAATTGGCGCACATAGCGCCCAATGCCACCGCCCTGCCGTACTGCTGCCGTCACTTCCAGCCCAATCCGGGCTGAGGCTTGCTTACTCAACGTCGTTATATGTCCAATAGCGGTTGACAAAGAAGTTCCAAAACAAGACAACCATTGTTGCAATTAGCTTTGCTGGCACAAAACCACCAAGGTCTGTATTCAGTATGTTATTGACCAAGCCCATCGGCCCTTCAAACAGTGGCGCAAGGCCAACAACAACGCCGTTGTTGATCAGCAACCCAACCACACTGACGACGGTAAATTGCCCTAGCTGTGACCAAAGAGACTTCGCGCGTGAGTCTGGATACGTCCAGTAACGATTGAGAATGAAATTGCTAACCACGGCTGCCGTAAACCCAACCGTATTCCCACGTGGAATTGGCCAGCCAAACCCTTCGATTAGCGTGCCACCAATCCCAAAATCTAAAGCAAAGCCAATCGTACCGACGACAGCAAACTTCAGGAAACGTTCTAGTTCTTTTCCACGGAGGTTTTTTAGTTTTGAGATCATTGGGTCATTCAGGAAAGGCAATTAGGCCGTTTCAGTATCAGTAGTTTTCGTGTTAAGATGTAGCGCAGCTAAAATTCCAAGCAGCGCGCCAAAGTAAATGTGCAAATTGTTGACGTATAAATTATCCAATAAATGGTGCACGGTGAGGTGCATCCACACGCCCATCAATCCCAGTGTAACACCCCACGCAAGCCCTGTGGACCGATTGAGTGTTCGTAGCGTAATACTGAAGATGCCAATCCACATCAGCAAGTAGGCAAACAAACCAACTGCGCCAATTTCTGCTAGAAAATTGAGGTAAATATTGTGCGCATGGCCAAGACCAATTTCCCATTGGGGCAGTCTGAACTTAGCGTAAGCTGCATCGTATCCGCCAATCCCAATCCCGATAAATGGCGAGGATTTTGCCATATCTAACGCGGCCTGCCATTGCGCAAAGCGTTGCAGGGTAGAAAAGTTGGCATCCGTGATAGTAATGTGCCGGATATCATCAAATTGCAGAATTTCAAAAGCATCTTCAACACGGCTGACAATTGCAGTTGGTAAAAAATCGTTTTGCCAAGCAAAGCCTAGCATCACCGTAATCAAGCCCACCAACACAATGCCTAAAGCGCGCCGCCGGGGCAGCAAGATCAACATCACGCCAAGTGCAGCAACACCGCCAAGCCAAGCGCCGCGAGAATTGGAATAAAACATCCCGGCTAATGCCGCCCCAGTAGTGAGTAAAGCTAAACAAATCCAGATAAAGTGCCGTTGAGACAAGCGCTTAGCTGAGTTTCGCCACGCGTTTAGCAATCCTAGCGCCACCCCAAATGCAATGGGCCAAGACATGCCCAAAAAGCCTGCGTAAGGATTAGGCTGCTCAAACGTTCCGTAAGCCCGGTAGCGCCCAGGCGACACTTGAAAAAAGATAACACCATCGCCACGCAAAATTGCCTGCCAATAGCCCAGTGCCGCTTGCGCCAACACGAGTGCCATCAAGCACAACACAACGTTGCGAAAGCTAGCGCCGGCCAGCATACGTTCAGCCACAATTAGCATAATCAGCAACACTTGCAACCACTTCACAACTTCTTCAATGCCACTCGTGACATCACGCGCAGCAAAGATAGAGAGCATGCCAACCACCGTAAACAGCAGTAGCGGCAGAATTAGCGTAGTGCGAGTAAAGGTAACATCACGCGCCGCCAAGCGCTGGAAAACCCACAAACAAACGGCAATCACAATAAATAATTGGCCAAAGTCTGGGAATATGCCCTCATACAACGCCCCAAGCGCCGCCTTTGACGTCCCAAATACAATGCCAGCAATCAGCGCCCACAAGGGGTTGCGGCTTAGAATCACAAATGCCCCAGCCACAACAGCTAGGACAGTGATCATATTTACTTGTGTTCCAAGATAGGGGAGGTTGTAAATGCCAAGCGCGCCAACAATGGCAACTAAGGCCAGGAGTACATTACGCGGCGCTAGTACGCCCTGTAATGAGATTGCGCGTTGAGAAAAAAGGGTAGCCATACCCGGTCGCGTAATTAGCGACGCGTTGCTTGGGTGCTACCGCGTTCCAAACCAACAAGGAAGCGTTTGAGGTTATCAAGGTCTTCAAGAATTTGGCCTGCGCCCCGGGCAACACACGTCAACGGGTCTTCTGCAATCCACGTGCGGATCTTGACCTCGTTCTCGATGCGATCATTTAGACCTAACAGCATACCGCCACCACCGGCCAAACAAATCCCTGAATCCATCAGGTCAGCAATCAGTTCCGGCGGCGTTTCATCAATTGTTTCGCGCAGCGCTTCAATAATTGTGCTAACAGAGCCAGACAACGCTTCACGGACTTCAATAGAGGAGATTTCAATCGCCTCGGGCAAGCCAGTAATTAGATTCCGCCCTCTTAACGTCACGGACCGCTCTTCCCGCAAGGAATACGCAGACCCAATGGTCATCTTGACCCGCTCCGCCATCCGCTCGCCAATCGCAAGATTGTATTTATTACGGGCATAGTTGATGATGTCCTGATCCATTTCATCACCGGCCACGCGCAGTGAACGGCCAAGCACAATCCCGCCCATTGAGAAGAGCGCGATTTCTGTGGTGCCACCGCCAATATCAACAATCATCGACCCACGGGCTTCACCCACGGGCATCCCCGCCCCAATCGCAGCAGCCATTGGTTCTTCAATGAGGAATGCTTCACGCGCGCCAGCAGCTAACGACGCGTCATAAACTGCTTTCTTTTCAACTTCGGTTACCCCACTCGGGATACCAACAACAACGCGTGGGCGTGGAATCGGCACAATGCTTTGTTCATGTGCCTTACCAATGAAATATTCGAGCATTGCTTGGGTAATCTCAAATTCTGAAATTACACCATCACGCAATGGACGAATCGCTAAAATATTTGTAGGAGTACGGCCGACAAGCTCCTTTGCTTCCACCCCAATTGCGAGTGGTCGCCGCGTCTTCTTTTCAACGGCAACCCAAGAGGGTTCATTAATAACAATCCCCTTACCGCGAACATACACAAGCGTATTCGCCGTACCGAGATCGATACCGATATCAAGAGACAGGAGGCCTAACAGCCAATTTATTGGATTACGAGCCAATGACTAAACCTTTAAAAAAGATTGCGAAACATTCTTCAACCAGCAAAAATTTATAACTGGAGTTCGCATCTAAAATAGTAAATGCCGCGTTAAGAATACGCGTACATATCCAGTCGATTATAGCATGGGCAAGACCTATGCCTAGCCGTCAGGACTGCACAAGACACCCTTTGAAAAAGGTTTGTTTGCTGTACGTCCTCTATAATTCAAGCATGCTTCAAGCCACCGTAAACCAGTTTTTAGAGACAAACCAAATCGCGCGTAACAAAACGATAATTCTTGGCGTTTCTGGGGGTGTAGACAGTATTGCACTACTGCACATCTGCGCTAATTTAGGAGTTACGGTAATTGTTGCCCATCTTGACCACCAATTACGCGCGACATCTGACAAAGATGCAGCCCTTGTAAAAGAGCATGCGTCAAAACTACGGTTTCCCTATCGTGCCAAAACAGTTGCGGTTGAGGCGTTAGGAAATGCTAACAAATGGTCCATCGAGACCGCTGGCCGCAAGGCACGGCTAGCATTCTTTCATGCGTTAGCACACGCCTATCAAACGCCTTATGTGATGCTGGCACACCACGCAGATGACCAAGCCGAAACAGTCCTGATGCGCTTGATTCGAGGGGCTGGGGTGAACGGACTTGGCGCAATGCAGCCTGTCACAGCGCATGCAGAAATTACCGTTTTGCGGCCTTTGCTCAGCGTGCCAAAAGCAACGCTGCGAGCCTACGCAACACACCACCAACTCACTTGGGTAGAAGATAAAAGCAACACAGACGCCCGCTTTTTCCGCAATCGGGTGCGGCAAACGTTGCTGCCGCAGTTGCAAGCAGAAAATCCAAATCTCATTGCTGGCCTCAACCGCACCGCGCGGTTGCTACAACACGATGCGGCACTGCTAAAAACGCTTACTGATAACGCTTGGGCGCAAATTGCCCATCAAACTGCGGAGAGCGTCGTCTTTGCGCGTGCAGAGTGGTTAGCCCAGCCCATTGGATTACAGCTAAGGCTACTGAAGAAAGCACTGCAAGTGCTGTTACCGCCAGCAGCAGAGGTGACCACGCTAAGCGTGGAGCAAGCCGTGGCCAACTTGCCACAGCTAGAGTCTGGCAAACAGTTACCGCTCGCCCACGACATGACCGTACAACGCCAGCATGACAAGCTGATTGTTTCTGCTAAGGCCACCACCCTATGGGAGCAAACGTACCCGCAAGTTCAAGTGGATCAGCCGCAAGACATTGCGCTGACAGCCCTACCCCAGCGCATTGCACTGGGTGCTTTTACGCTGACGCTGACCACGCAACCCCTTGAAGCCCCTGCGCAGCCGGCGCGTTATGCAGTTTTCGACATTGAAGCACTGAGCACAGCAACGGTACAACTCCGCCCGCCAATTGCTGGGGATCGCATGCAACCGTTGGGAATGCAAGGTAAGTCGCGCAAGTTGGAAAAGATATTCACTAGCCAGAAAATCCCCGCCGCCGCACGCCGCAATTGGCCGCTGCTGACCAATGATGGCGTAATTATTTGGCTGTGCGGCTTACGCTTGAGCGAAAAAGCACGCTTACCTGAGCAGAGCCAGCAACGCCTTTACTGCCTACTGGAGAAAGCGTAAACCAAAAGCAAGGGATAGCACTGTGCAGCTATTGCAGCACTGTCCAGTCTAGAATAACCTTGCCTGACTGC
>JAHDBW010000015.1:0-31091 GCA_020630175.1 Anaerolineales bacterium | reverse complement strand
GACTGCCCGCTTTGCATAGCAGCAAAGCCTTGCTCAAAGTCTGGCGCCGCAAAACGATGCGTGATGATGCGATCTAGCTGTAAGCCATTGCTCAGCATCGCCAACATTTTGTGCCACGTATCGAACATTTCACGCCCATAAATTGCTTTGATGGTCAGGGCTTTGAAAATAATTTTGCCCCAGTCAACCTCAGTCCGACCGGAGGGAATGCCCAACATCCCTACTTTTCCGCCCATAATAAGCGTGCTAACCATTTGCTCAAACGCGGCCGGGCTGCCGCTCATCTCTAAGCCAATATCAAACCCTTCTTGCATGCCAACTTCGGCCATTACGTCATGCAGGTCTTCGTCTAAGACATTGACGGGCCGCACATTGGTCACACTTTCGGCAAGCTGTAACCGATATGGATTGATATCTGTAATAACAATGTTGCGCGCGCCTGCAAAACGAGCCACCGCAGCAGCCATAATGCCAATCGGCCCAGCGCCAGTAATTAGCACGTCTTCCCCAACCACATCAAATGAGAGCACCGTGTGCACCGCATTCCCGAGCGGGTCTAAGATGGCACCGATGTCTAATGAAACCTCATCTGGCAACGGCACAACATTGAACGCCGGAATAACCAAATATTCAGCAAACGCGCCGGGGCGCGTGACGCCCACGCCCATTGTGTCGGGATCAAGATGAAAACGCCCCGACCGACTGTTGCGGCTGCGATTGCTAATAATATGTCCTTCTCCAGACACGCGCTGCCCAACCCGAACCGTTGTTACATCTTTGCCAATGGCCTCAACAACGCCGCTGAACTCATGCCCAGTAATCATTGGCACAGGGATCGTTTTACGTGCCCACGCATCCCACTGATAAATATGCACGTCTGTACCGCAAATTGAAGTCCGTAGGATTTTGATCAAGACATCATCCGGCCCCATCACTGGGTGCGGCGACTGTTGCCACCAGATGCCCGGTTCAGCCTTGGCTTTGACCAATGAATGCATCATGCCAAAATCCCCAATTCATGGCCGGCTTTTGTGAAGGCCGCAATGGCAGTATCAAGCTGTTCAGGCGTGTGCGCGGCGGACATTTGTGTCCGAATGCGGGCTTGCCCTTTGGGCACCACTGGGTAGAAAAATCCGCTGACATACACGCCTAATTCATAGAGCCGATTCGCCAACGCCTGCGCTAACGGCGCGTCGTACAACATCACCGGAATAATGGGATGGTCACCTGGCAGCAGGTCAAATCCGGCCGCCGTTAGGCCGCTTCTAAAATGCGCTTGGTTGCGCTGTAGCTTAGCGCGCAACTCAGCGCCGTTTACCGTGAGTTCAATCGCTTTTAGCGCCCCGCCCGCAATCGCTGGGGGCAGTGTATTTGAAAATAAGTAGGGTCGCGCACGCTGCCGCAACATATCAATCACCGGCTGTGAAGCCGCGACAAAGCCGCCTGCCGCACCACCAAGACTTTTGCCAAGCGTGCTCGTCAAAATGTCAACATGCACACCATGATGCGGTCCGGTGCCGTTGCCAGTCGGGCCTAGAATGCCGGTTGAGTGACAATCATCTACCATGATCAACGCACCGTAGGCATCCGCTAAGCGCCGAATTTCTGGTAGATTGGCAATGTAGCCATCCATTGAAAACACGCCATCCGTTGCGATGACAATAGTGCGCGGATTGGTGGCCTGCGCCGCTTTCAACTGCGCCTCAAGGTCGGCCATATCGTTATTTGCAAAGCGGAAACGCTTAGCTTTACAAAGCCGAATGCCATCAATAATGGAAGCGTGATTGAGCGAATCAGACACAATTGCATCTTCAGCCGTGAGTAACGGCTCAAACACGCCGCCGTTTGCATCAAAACAAGCCGCAAACAAAATCGAATCGGCATGCCCTGTGAATTTGGCAATTGCCATTTCTAGCTGGCGGTGTAGATCTAGCGTGCCGCAAATAAAGCGCACAGACGCCATGCCATAGCCATAGGTATCCATTGCCGCCTTAGCAGCCGCAATAATCTCTGGATGATCTGCCAAGCCAAGATAGTTATTGGCGCAGAAATTTAGCACTGGCGTATGCGTGCCAGCTTTATCAACTTGGATCTGTGCAGATTGCGCCGACACAATCGGGCGCTCGGTTTTATAGAGGCCAGCAGTGTGCATCGCCGCTAACTCTTGCTCTAAACGGGTATAGGTTGGGTGGGTCATATATCGCTCCAATTTCTTTTATAAAAGAAATTTATCGCAATATATCGAATTTTTCAAGATATTTTTACAATATACAAGAAATTGCAGGGAGAAAGTGCTTTTACCAAACTAAGGTCTTATACGCGGTGGGGGTCATTCCGGTAACCTGCTTGAAGATGCGTGAAAAGTAGCGCACATCTTTGTAGCCAACTTCATGCGCGGTTTGCGTGATGCTAATGCGCTGTTCTAGCAACCGCTTGGCGGCATCAATTTTGTAACGGCGGTGCAAGCGCTGTGGCGATTCGCCAACCCACTTGGCAAACAGAGCCCGCAAATGCGGCAAGCTCACGCCAACAGCCGCCGCAACTTGTGGGGCGTGGTACGGCTCTACATAATGTTCACAAAGATAGATGATGGCCTGCCGGACAGTATCTGGATACGCAGACTTTGGCACGTTAGCAGTTGCCGTCAGCTCAAACAAGCGCGCGAGCAAGCTGTAAACAACACCAATCGCTTGCAATGGGTAACCAGAGCGACCAGTGATAAGCGTTTCGCGGATTTCTGCAAAAAGGGTTTGGGTGATTTTGTCCGCACCAAGAGCGTACGTCTGAATGCTTGGGCGCCGACCTAGCATTGTGGGCCAGTCTCCAATTAGGCAAAACCAGTGATATCGCAGGCCTTGCGCGCTCTGATACCGAAACGCATGGCCAGCCGGAATGATGATCAAATCACCGGGGTTGACAGGTACTGTTTCAGCACCATAAGTTAGCGTCGCCCGCCCCTGAAATTGGTAATACACCTGGATTGCATCAGAATAATCGGCGAGCGTGGTGGCATAGTTGCGCTTGCAGTGAAACTCGCCAGCGCGCTCAACGTGAAAGTCTAAGCAATAGTGTTCAGCCGCGCCGTAGCCTACGCGCCAATACGTGTAACGGTCAGGGTGAACAACATGATGTGTGCCCCCAAACATAGGGTTGCGAACAAGCTTAGAAGACATCGCTATAAGACCGACATCGCTTGCAGCCGAGCAAACGCCGAGGTGTCTTGGCTGTGTTGCACCAGCCGCACCCAAGCCATATTAGTTGATCATCTCGCGATAATCGGTGGGCGTCATATCAGTGAGTTGCTTGAAAATACGAGAGAAGTAACGCACATCGTTATAGCCAACTTCATGCGCAGTTTGGGTGATGCTAAGCCGTTGTTCTAACAGCCGTTTGGCCGCATCAATTTTGCAGCGACAGTGCAACCGCTGCGGAGATTCGCCAACCCACTTAATAAACAAAGCCCGTAAATGCGACTGGCTAACGCCAACCGCAGACGCAACATTTTGCGCATGATAGGGTTCAACGTAATGCTCACGCAAGTAAATAATCGCGCGCCGCACGGTGTCTGGATAGTCTGAATGCGGTAACTCGACTGGCGAGGTGAGATCAAAAATCCGCGCAAGCAAGCTATAGAAGACGCCAATCGCCTGCAATGGATACCCAGAACGCCCCATAATCAGCGCTTCCCGAATTTCTACAAAAAAGGTTTGGGTGATCTTATCAACGCCAAGCGGATAAATACTGATGGCCGGACGGCGGCCCAGGACTGTCGGCCAGTCCCCTACTAGGCAAAACCAGTGGAACCGCAGGCTATGCTTGCTATGGTAACGAAACGAATGCCCCGCTGGAACAATAAGCAGGTCACCGGGATTTAGCGTTGCCGTTTCAGCGCCATATGTAATTTCAGCGCGGCCTTCAAACTGATAATAAATTTGTACTGCGGATGGGTAGTCAACTAGCGTGGTTTCAAACTCGCGTTTGCAGTGGAATTCCCCAGCACGTTCAACATGAAAATCCACGGTGTAATCTTCTGCAGAGCCGTAGCCAACCCGCCAATATGTATAACGGCGCGGATGCACGCCATTCTGGGTTCCACCAAACATCGGGCGACGGACAAGCTTTGAGGACATAGAGATAAAACTAACGTAATCGGAACTATATCTTGTTAGACGCGCAAAACGCCGCTAAAAGTCACGCATTGCGTGAACTCGCTCCCACAAACACTAACATTGCATGTAGCGCCCCATCCCCAACGGCAGCAATAGAGTGGGGAATATCTGCCCGATAGCGGGCGGTATCACCCGTGTTCAACACTAACGCATTTTCGCCGCTAACCACGCGTGCTTGCCCAGCCAGCACGGTCAGGTGCTCTGTGCAACCGGCGTTATGCGGCTCACTATCTAAGCAACAGCCTGGCTCAATGCGTAGGTCGTACCATTCATACTCTTCAACAAGAGTAGAGGGTCCCAAAATTGTTAGGTTACAACCAGATTGGGCATTGTTGATGGTTGGCGTGTTAGCTGAGCTTAAGTGTACTAACGCTTTATTGGCTTGCACATCTGTTTCTAGATTCTCCACCAATTCAGACATATCTAAGCCCAGCGCGTTTGATAAGTTCCACAACGTGCCAAAGGTCGGGTTTGTTTGTCCGCGTTCAATTTGAGACAGCATCGAGCGTGACACCCCAGACTTGACCGAGAGTTGCTCTAAAGTCAGGCGGCGCTCTTTGCGCAACCGTTGTAAATGGCGGCCCAATTGAGAAACGAGCGTTGCATTTTGCATGCGCTACCCGCTCACCATGCTGATGTGTGCACCCCGGCGGTCAATTGGCAAGACAAACGTCCGCGCCGGAATGCCGTGCCCTTCAAACGCCGCCTGCATGGCATGCGCAACTTCATTATGGCGTTTGGCGGTAAATGCGGCCATGCTGGGGCCAGCCCCAGACAGCACAACGGCAACCGCGCCCGCTTCTTTCGCCGCCGCAGTAACGGTGTCAAAGCCAGTCACAAGCTCACGGCGGTACGGTTGATGTAAACGATCCGTCATCGCCCAGCGTAATGTTTCATAATCGCCAGCGATCAACGCTTCAATGACAAATGGCACTCGGCCAAGGTTGTAGACAGCATCTTGCATGGCAACTTGTGCCGGTAAGGCACTGCGGGCGGCATGCGTTGAAATATCAATCTGCGGCAGTGCAATCACCACCTTTGAGTCTGGTAAAGCATGGCTCCGGCAATGGATATCCGTGCCGGATTGTGTGGCGACAGTTAGCCCACCATATAAGGCAGGCGCAGCATTGTCTGGATGGCCTTCCAATTCGGTTGCTAGGCGCAGTAAATTTTCACGATCCAATGGGCCGCTGAGCAACGCATTCGCCGCAACCAACCCGGCAACGGTAGCAGATGCACTAGAGCCCATCCCACTGCTCAGCGGAATGGCGTTATTGGCAATCAACTTGAAGCTGCACTCTTGGGCAACCACATGCTTATATAAATGGCGAGCCGCTTGCAGAACCATATTGGTATCGTCAAGCGGCAGCACCATCTCTCCTTCACCGGACGCTTCAACTTGCACCGGCTCTCCCGCTGGCATAGCGATGAGTTCAACGGTGTTGTAAAGCCCTAAAGCTAATCCCAAGCAATCAAAGCCCGGGCCTAAGTTAGCGGTTGTTGCAGGAACAGTAACACGAACGCGTGTAGGCATAAGAAATTATTGTATGAGTGTGATAAATACGCTAAGCGTTGACGTCTAGCGCATCCAGCTTTTTGAGCTTGGCTCGCACTTCTGTCCATTGGATTTTAGAGAGCCCTAAGCGGCGGCGTAGCGGCTCTGGTTCAAGCCCACTGCGATACATATGTAACGCGCCAGTCCAGCGTAGGGTATCAAAAGAGATATTGTTTTTGAGACGCGCCTCTTTTGCAATATCTTGCAAGAGATATTCTAAGCGGCGTACAGACCATGGAAAGATCTTTTCACTAAGATTATAGGTCTCACGATAGACTTTGAAATCTTCTACCCAAGAATCAGACAACGGAATGCGGCGCTCTTTATAGCGGTGCCGCTTATCACCATAGCGGACATAGAGATGATAGTCCCCAGCGTCTTCTAAATTGAGGTGGTTCGGCACAAGTCGCGTGACTTCACCTTTGCGCATGGCGGTGCCCAGCACTAACGTGTACAAAATCCAAGGGCGGATATCTGGCTTACGTAAACGGCCACGCAGCAGCATTGCAGCGGTTAGCCCGGCTTCAATCTCTGCGGCCGTTAGCACGCGCGGCAAAGGGCTGCGGACTGAAATATTGACTACATCTTCAGCAGGATTGACCGACAATCGCGCTGCTTTTGACGCCCAGCGATAAAACGATTTGAGCGCGGTAATGCGGCGGTCAGCCGTTTTATCTGAGCACGGCTTGCCACGGCGGTAGCGCATCCAATCAATATATTCATTGAGCGTGTTTGTGGTTAGCCCACCTACCGCCACGCCGGGACCAACAAAATCAATCAGCAATTTGATATCAATTGCATAGTTCTTGATGGTATTTGGCGAAAGGCCAGCCTTGCGCAAACTCTCTTGCCACGCTGCCAGCATCGCCGCTAAAGACGAGAGTTCTGTAAAGGCAGTGGTCTGCGCTTTTGACACATCGTCAGCTGGGGTTTGTGGCTTACCGCTGGGCATTGCCGCCCCAGGTAAAACAAAATCAGACATTAGTTTTCTTCTTCTTGCCCAAAGCGCTCAATCGGGTAATATGGTGAATTCCCGTTGAGGTGGCATGGATCAAAGTCTGGCTCTAGTACAAGCCGGAACGCGTAGTCTGCATCGGCATCTGGTTCCAAGACTTTGTTTTCTTTCGTAATATGCATGAAGCGATTGAGATCATCACGCGGTGAGTCGCGATCATCTTCCAAGGTATGGTCAATTAGCGTGGTGGCCTCGTAGCTCACATCGGCATCACTAAATTCAACCGCTACGCCATATTGGCTAAGCGTATACGCGGCTAGCTTCGCTGCATAATCGCTGCCAGTGTTATCAATAACTTCCACCACGTACAATGGTTCTGCGCTCTCTTCATCCACTGGATTAGTGGTCAACATTTCGTTGAGTTTGTAACGCAGGAACTCATAATTTGGCAACAGCGCCGATGGATACTGTTCATCCCCAAACCACGCATTCACATACGGTGAGCGAATGGTGAAGCTTTGAATGCTATCGGGTGAAACATCATCAACAAGCGGAATAAATTGCATGACATCCCACAAGCCCATATCGGTTTCAACAATCCGTTGATATTGCCCAAACAGCCCCGGAATTGAACTGAGCATGCCAATGCTTTGCGCACTGTCATACATACCGCGCAGCACGTCTTGCTGCCGGCGTGAGCGGTCTTGGTCATCGGTTGTTTTTCTAAGTCGAGCGTACCACATCGCCGTTTGGCCGTCCAAAGTCTGGAACCCTTGCGGCACGAAAAACTCTTCCCAGTTATCGTCGTCCCAAGGGTCTAACTCAGGATCTTTGAGCAGCTTATCTGAAAAATCACACGTTACAGGCACCTGAACACCGCCCATTTCATCAATTACATCAACAAAGCCGTCGAGCTTGATTTGCGCATGGTAGTGAATACCAATCCCCGTGTTATACAAAATGGTTTGCTTGAGCAATTCAATCGGTCCATCGGGCGCATAGCGGGTGCCAGCCATTGTGGTGTTGATTGTCCCCATTGTGTTACGCGGAATAAAGACATACATGTCGCGCGGGATTGAGATCAGTTTGACAGTGCCATTGGCCTTATCAATAGACGCCACAATGATGGTGTCTGTGCGCTGCTGGCCGCCCTCGCCTTTGTCTGTGCCCAGCAAGAGAATGTTGACAACGTCTTCTGACAGCGCAATGCGTGCCACGGGCGGTGGAATTTCCGTTGGTGGCGGCTTGACAGGTGTAGACACAAAATACCCTAACGTTGGCTGCACCAAGTTTGCAGTTGGCGTTGGCGTTGCGGTCGGCGTATTGGTTGGAGTTGGCGTATTGGTCGGCGTGTTTGTGGCCGTTGGTGTATTGGTTGATGTGGCCGTTGCGGTTGGCGTTGCAGTCGCAGTTGGCGGATCTGTTGGTGGCGCTTCGGTTGCTTCCGCCACAACTTGCGGAGTCGGCACCACGGCTTCCGGTTCGGCACCGCAAGCAACAAGAAAAATGGCCAGGCCAAGGGTTAGATAAAGCAGAAACGTTTGACGCATACCGCGATTTTACAGGGGATTACGCATGGTGGGTAGTGAAGGCCCGTGTTGCAAACACCTATCCCCCACCGCTTAGATTAGTGCAGCAACCTTGCGCAGGTAACTAATCGTTATCGTTGATGGACACCGTTGCCGTGCCAGAGGTTGGCGAAAGCGTTGCATTACTCGGCTCAAACAGATAGATGTTGAACTGCTCTACGTCTTCAGCAACTGCGTCATCTATGATCGAAACTTGCACATAAATGACCGTTTCCCCAGCTGGGATGACGTAGTTACCAATGTCAAAGGTCATATCTTCGCCATACACGGTCGAGATATTTGAGATGGTTACCAAGCTCGTTACCGGCATATCGATTGGGTGGCTCAAACGGATGGCAAGCAAGGTTTGGCCGACGGCTTCATCAACGGTGTAGGTTGCGAATTCAAAGCCAACGGTGGCCGGGCCATCTGGCGCAGTTGTGGCGGTTGGTGCTGGCGCCACGGTTGGTTCACCAGCGGCCACAGTGGCTGTCGGGGCAGGCTCTTCAGCGGCTGGCGCAGTGTCATTATCTTGAATGGTAATCGTAATCGTCGATTCGGTGTCTGGCACAATCGCGTTGACGGCATTCGCCAGATACAAGTAGAACACTTCGTCCTCTTCAACCGTACTGTCATCCGGCACGCGGATTGTGACGCTAGCTTCGCTTTGGTTGGCCGCAATAGTCACGGTTTGGGCAGTAAACATAAAGTCTTGCCCATTCATCGCGCCACCTTCAACCGCCCCAATTTCAACACTGACCGCTTCAGTAACGGGTGCTGTGGTTTGTAGATACACTGTAAGTGACCCAGCATCTTCAGTAAGGCGATAGCTTGGCGCGCCAAACCCTAATTGCGGCAGCTCATTTTCTGCGGGCGCTACGGGCAGTGGCGTTGGCGTTGGTGGCAACTCTTTTTCTGGCACAAAAATAATCTGTCCCGCATCAATGCGCGTGGTCGGCAAACAATTTGCGCGCTGCATTTGCATCACGGTGAGGTTGTAGCGTAAGCCAATCCGGAATAGATTTTCGCCAATTTCAACCATATACGGATGCCAGTCCGAACGCGGACGACACGGTTCAACCGTTGGCATTGGCGTCATTGCGGCGCTTGCCATTTGCGTGGCCGTTGCCTCTGCCTCGGCGTTCATTTCAACTGCTTCGTCCGTTGGCGTTGTTGTTGGCTCGGCGTCTGATTCTGTCTCAGTTTCGTCCATCTCAGCTGCTGATGTTGCGGTGACAGTTGCTTCAGCCGGCTCTGCTGCGTCGTCAACGGTGGCTTCATCTGTCATCACATCAGCGTCTGGTGTCACGGCAGTGCCGTCAAGTGCTAACAAGTCGTCATCCGTTTCAGCCGCTTCAGTCTGCTCTGGATTGGCTTCAGCAACAAGCGTTGCCGCGACGTTTACTGGTTCATCATCGTCATCTGTATCTGAGGCCTGCATTGTTAACGCGACGGAACGCGCAACGGCATCATCCGAGCCAAAGAGCGTATCTTCCCGTAAGGCAACAAAGAAGGCGATCCCAATTGTGAGCAAAAAGAGCAGTATGGGCAGGAGAGTAGCAAGAACGCGACGCATATGCAGTTAGGCCGGAATAACGATGTGGAAGTTTGCCCCACGATTGGGCACACTATCAACCGAGATATGACCGTTATGCGCATCGACAATGGCCTTGACGTTGCGCAAGCCCGCTTGCTTTTCACCTAGTCCGGCGATATTGGCGAGCTTTTTATGGTTTGCAGTAAACACAACATCTAGTTCGTCGCCCGCTAAGCCAGCGCCACTATCGCCCACGGTCACAGCCAATGCCGGAGCGCCGGTGGCATCTTTGGCATGGATGCTAAACAGCACTTCGCTATGGTCGGGCGAGGCTAGATACGCATTATTGAGCAAGTTGTGCAGCGCTTGCGTGAGCGCACTTTGCTCAAACGCAACAATGGGTAACTCTGGGTCAATATCCACCCGCAACGCAACATCGCGATCTTGAAAGCGGCGAATTGCCCAAGAGATGGCGTTTTCAAGGGTTGGCGTAGGGTCTGCCAAGGTCAGGTCAAGCTGGAGCGGCCCTTGCTCAGCGGCAGTGTTGCGCACGAGGTCATCGACCATGCCGCCAATCCGTTCGCCACCTGAGCGGATATTCTCAAGATAGCGTTTTTGAGCATCGCCCATGTTGTTATATGGCGCTTGCATTAGCAGGCGCTCGGCATAGGCTGTGATGGCCTCAAGCGGCTTACGCAGGTCTTGCACCGTTGCCAGCATAATCTGCTGGGTATTCGCCCCATCGGCAATGCTATCTGGGTGCGGCTTTGCCACAAACTCGCGGTCACCTTCTAGTTGATCCAAGATCAAGTAGGCTTCATCCGAGGCCGCGACCAGTTCACGCTCACGGTCTAGCCAAACCTCTCTCTCTTTAGAAAGGTCGTTCTTTATAGAAATCACCTTACCGAGCTCTACGCGGGCGCGGTCGCGTTCGTTGGTCAAGGTTTGTATTTTTTGCTTGAGCTCTGCAACGCCAGTGGTGACTTGGTCAAGCGTTGGGCGTTCTTTCAGTTCAGCAATGAGCGTTTCACGTTCGGTGCTCAGCAGTTCTAGGTCAGAGGTAAGCCGATCTGTGGTGGAACGCGCTGCATCGCGCTCAGCCGAAAGCTGTTCGACGGTTGCCAACTTAGACTGTAGCGTCACTAGGGCGGATTCAGCGTCTTCACGGGCCACAATCAATTGTGAAATTTGTTGGGCTTGGGCAGCAATCTGACTAGACAAGTCATCACTGTTACTGGCTTGATCCATTGCCAATACAAGCTTGTTGCGTTCTTTGGTGGTGGTCTCAAGTTCAGACCGTAACCGGGCCACTTCTTCAGTACGCGTTTGCAAACTAACCACGGCGTCTTCTAAGTCAGACGTGAGCTGTTGTTTATCAGACTGGGCACTTGCTAGATCAGATCGTAAAGCGACTAGGTCTGCCGTGTGCGGCTCAAGCCGCGCCGTTTGCACTTCAGACAACTCTTGCAGTTGCGATTGCAGTTGTTTGACCCGCTCTTTTTCATGGGTGAGCTGGGTTTCTAGGCGCGTGGCACGGTGGGTCAAATCGCGTTTGGCCGCATCAACAGCAACCGTTTGCGTTTGGCTCGCTTCCGTCGCTGGCAAGCCAGAAATCAAGCGCCGGAAAAATGCCACGAGCAACATCGGGAACGCAATGAGATCGGCATAGCGCATCAGGTACGGCGCATTTTCAGTAGCATTCAATAAAGCCGCCACAATACCTGCACTCACAGCAAAGGCCAATAGCGCCACGGCCAAATAGCCCCAGCCAGCCCGTTGCCGGACCGCAAGCCAAATCATAGCGCCCACAAGCAGCACAATTTGCAAAATATACCAAGCGCTGCGCAACTGCGGTAACGCTAAGAACACCACAAAGAACAACAAGCCTAGCACCAGCAAGACCACAATAATGACCGAAGAAATGCCTAATAAACGCACATCTTTTGTCTCGTCTTGACCATCTTGCCAATTGAGGGCCAGCCACACCAACATAATGATGGTGGCAAAACTCGTGAGTTGCTCTAGCACCGGCACAATCGCGGCGTCATCTAAACCGGGGATATCCACTGCGGTAAATAATGTAGAGATCAAACGCAAGCCTAAAACAATAGACAAGCCCACTGCCAACTGGTTAGATCCGGGCAACTGTCTGCGCTGCCACCAGGCAAACAGAATGGCCGCTTCTAGCAGTAGGAGCGTCATCAAGTAATAAATGAGATTACCCGGCAAATGGGTGATAAGGTCAGCTAATCGTTCGATTGTTTGCATAGCGTTTGAATATAAATTTATTATACGAGAAACCGCCTCATTTCCTAAACGGCAATGCCGTTCAGTTGCAGATGGTTGACTACGCTAAGTGATTGACAAGTCTTCAAAACGCAGTAAAATTACGCCCGCTAGCCGAAGTGGCGGAATTGGCAGACGCGCTACGTTCAGGTCGTAGTTCTCGCAAGAGAGTGTGGGTTCGACTCCCACCTTCGGCACACTATAGATTGCAAGAAAAAGTCCAACGCTGTTGGGCTTTTTTGATTCAACAGTGCTAAACGAAAAGGCAACAGCGGGCTGATGAGAATTGCTTGCACCAATCTTGCAACTCTCCTATTATTGAATAATAATTTTAGCTGTACTTGTATTCGCAACTTAATCCGATGAACCAACTCTCTTCACTCAATATCAATCAATTCTTTCGGCGGTATGAACGCTATTTCCCGGCAATTATCATTGCGCTATTGTTGTTGGGCTTGGTTGCTTTTATTTTCAAATACAACGACCGGATCAACCGGAAAGACGCTTATTTGAACAACATCGCAATTTTAGAAAGTGATATTGCTCTATTTGAGGCGCAAAAATTACAGCTTGAATCTGAGCTAGAATTTGCCAAAAGTGATGCGGCCGTAGAAGCTTGGGCTGGTGGTACCGCGCGGATGGCAAAGCCGGGTGAGAAGCTAATCATCCCAATTCCAAGTGGCGAGCCGGTAGTGGCACAGCCCATTACTGAACCAGTCGCAGAGCCCGTAGAGCCAAACTATGAAAGTTGGCTAGACTTATTTCTAAATCGATAATCCTTGCTCAATCTAGATCGCCAAAATCAATACCGCGCCCGCTATGCTGACCAAACCGAAGGTTGGCAACCCAGCGGAGACGCTTACGAAGCTACCATTAGACGTTATCTTGCAAAAGATAGCGTCTTTTTAGATTTAGGCTGTGGCCGTGGTGGCTTGCCAGAAAAGCTAGCCGCTGAAGGCCTAGCCCGACTGTATGGTGTTGATCCAGACTTCGCTTCATTAGCAGACTATCGGGCACCCAGCGTACGGCTGGCAAATGGTCTGGCAGACGATCTACCCTACCGTAACAATAGCTTTGACGTGGTGATTGCCACGTGGCTATTTGAACATCTCCCCGCGCCAGACCAGACGCTCGCCGAGTTGCAACGTGTGCTGCGCCCTAACGGCAAACTGATTCTGCTCACGCCGAATGTCAAGCATCCGCTATTGTGGGCCAACCGCATTAGCCAACTGCTGCCAGCAATTCAAGGCAAGCTCGTCGAGCGGTTGTACGACCGCGCCGAAGCCGACACCTTCCCAGTGACCTACAAAGCCAATACCCCAGCAACGCTGAGCGCCCTTGCGAAGCGCGCCCAGCTAACCGTGCGCGAGTTACAAATTATTGAAGATCCGTCTTACTTGGCCTTCAACGATATTTTGTTTCGGGTTGCGGTTTTAGTTGAGAAGCTATTGCCAAAGAGCTGGGGCGTGCATTTGCTGGTGGTGCTAGAGAAGGCATAACGCAGAGCATCGCGCTCTACGGAACCAGACACAGAAATTTATTCAGTTTGCATCCTCGGTTGCAAGCACCCAATCTCAGCTAACATGACTTCTTGCATAAGCGCTCTAGCTGCGGCTTGCTGCACAATCGCAGTGCCATGCCCAACAATTCCTTCGTTGACCACAGTCACACTCTCTGGCATTACGCGTCTTTCCATTGAAAACGCCGCATAATCATCGGCAACCGCATAGAGTTCAATCACGGGTATCTCTGGCGGATACGCGGTATGGGTAACCGTAAAATAATCCAGCCCCGAAGACAGTAGCACCAGTCCATCAACCGTCACTTGTTGAGCCACCTGGCTGGCAACATTGGCACCAAAGCTAGCACCAATCAGAATCGTGCAATCGGCGTTTTCACGTGTTGTTAGCCACAACACTATATCGGTTGGCATTTGTTGCCAGTCGCGCTTGCCTAAAGAGTTGCCATGCCCGCGCAAGTCCACTGTTGTAATTTGACGGTTCGGAGCAGCAAGCGCAGCACGAAACGCGTCCCAATCTGTACTAGATCCATACGCTGAGTGCAATAAGATAATTTCAATATCAGTAGAAGTGCCAACCGTCTCACCAGCGAGATAGATGCCATCTTGCGTTTCAAAATAAAATTGTGCTGGCCGCGTTGGCACCTGTAAAACAGCCCAAACGCTCACCAGAACAATAACACTCACAAAGCCCGCTGCCGCGTTGCGCAGTCGCACAGTTTGACGGCGCGTAACCATCAGGGCAGCAAACGGAACTGGCGCGGCGCGGTAATTTTCGTCAGGTCTTGCGGGCTATCGGTGGTAAGTTCTGCATCGCCCACGCTTAGCGTGCCGTCCAGCAAGATACGCGCCCGCAGTCCGCCCTTACCTTTCATAACTGGCAACGCATTTTGCGCAACGCCAACGTTCATCCACTTACAAGGGCGGCAATGCTCCACGCCTTCAAATTCAATGCCCTGCAGGGTAAAGCGCTTGCCAATTAGCTGGTTTAGATTGATGCCTTGCGTAATCACATTACGGCGTACGCCTTGTGGATCAAGGTCGGCCAACTGCATTTCTTCCCTTAAATAAGCCAACACTTCTTGCGCAAAGAAGGTGATCTGGCCGCTGTAATTGGGCTTTTTATTGAAATAACGATCCCCCACAATGCCAGCGCCTGCGCGTAGTGCAACCTGTTCTACGTCATGGGTCGGGTGCGTCCCCGGCTGCCAGTTTTTATTGCCCCAATAGTTGTGGCCGGGAGAAACAAAGATGTGCTGGATTTTGGCGTTGGTGGTGTACATAGTGCGTTTTACTTACTCGGTGCGAAATATATTTTCTCGACGTTTCGCAATGAATTTATTTGTAGCGTTGTCTTAAGTTGCTGTTCTAAATCGATAACGATAAGGTTTTGATCCGCTTGATATACAAAATACGTCGTATCGTTTGTAGTAACAAGCTGTTCAGGATTGATAGGTGTGGTGAATGTAACGGTTTGCGCACTTTGTGTATCGACTGAAAAATACGCAAGCGCAACAACGCCCTCAGCTTCATCAAGCAATCCCATCGAAAAGCCAGAGCCTGTTGCTGACCAACCGTGCATCTGATATTCGAATTCACTATCCATGCTAGCGTGAGTCCAAACTTGAAGCGGTTGTAAATCTGCATCAAGAGTAACAAGGTTGAATTGCGAGGATTGCGCTTGAACAAACAAGTGCTCATGACTAGGCGCCCAAGCAACGCTGGTTTCATATTTAGAAGCCCCAAACCCACCATTATCTAATAACCAAACAGGATATTTCACACTACTCGGCTGCAATTGAAGCACCTCTTGCTGGTTACGCAATGCATCAACACTAAATTTAACCACATTCAAATGCTCGACTGCAATTGCCCGACAGTCGCGTGCCGCGCCTTCAGAATATAGCGTTGAAAACACCACATTAAACGTTGACGGTGAAGACCACTCAATTTGAGGGTAAAAAGTTTTACCGTTGTCATATGTGTTGCATCGAAAACTGTAATCTTCATAACCGATTTCGCCTACTAATTCTAGCGAAAACAGGTTGTTATGGTCTTCTATAAGCGCATGCAACTGCAATTTAGCTGAAAAAATATAATCAAGAACAATAAAGCGCCCGTCCGGCGATATGTGTAAATTGGTGTAGTTTTCATCAAACAACAAGTTATAGTATTTGCCCGTCTGCAAATCTAAACTCCATAAATCCGAATTACTAATGTCGTAAAATTCCGCACGGCGCTGAAACTTTCTAAGAATTGTTGAAAAAACAATCGCATCTGTGTCCTGAATTCTTAGGAAATCACCCACGCGTAAATCACTAGCCGTGTATCCCTGAGTGTAATAGCCATTCTCGTTCTCAGTCGTTGCGATTTGATTGAATATGTTTTCGTAATCATTAGCCGTTAGTAATTTTGTCTCGGTTAGATCTGGCAAGTGCATTTGTAAAAGAGACTTTTCACCAAACAGATTATGATTCAACAAAAATGTATCCGGCTCAACTAAATCAATATAGGATGCTTTTACCTTGAGCGGTATATCTACAGGATACTGATATAAACTCTGCTGTTCTGCAGTGCCAGCGACATAAAAAACCGTTGTGTCAGCCAGCAAAGTCTCTGGTGAGACTTCATTGAAATTCGCTATCGATTCTGATTGTTGCTCACTAGTGTGTACTTGAGATGTAAAGTCAGGCAACACAAGCGGCGCAACTTTCTGCCGTTCAATGCGCTGCTGCAATTGCTGATATTCATCTACGCCAACGATAAGCGCAAATGGACTACAAATAGCAAGTACCCCAAGCACCAGCACAACTATGATGAACTGACCGATAGTTTTAGCAAGATTATCCATAAAATCTGACACCCTTCCATGTTGCTATAGGCGCTAATATAAAGGCTCTTGTAAAATTCAAGGCCTATGCCTAACCAACAGCAAACATCCCCACTCCGCCGCTTATACAACTACACCGCCGATAAACGCCAACTTGTGGTCTTCGCCACGCTGTTTTCAATTATCAATAAGCTATTCGATTTACTGCCCACGACCATGGTCGGGCTAGCGGTAGACGTGATTGTGCAAAAGGAAAATGCGCTACTTGCCAAATGGGGTGTCACAGAAGTGTTGCCACAACTGTATTTGTTGGCTGGGCTAACCGCGTTTGTACATATTTTCGAGTCGTTATTTCAATACTTGTACGAAGTCCGTTGGCGCAATTTGGCGCAACATGTGCAGCATAACCTGCGCGTGGAAGCCTACGACCATGTTCAAGGGCTAGACCAGTCTTACTTTGAAGACCGTAGCACCGGCGGCCTAATTGCAATTTTGAACGATGACATCAATCAGCTTGAGCGCTTTTTAGATGTCGGCGCAAATGAAATCATTCAACTTGTGACCACACTCATCACCATTAGCGCGATGTTTTTCGTGCTTGCGCCAACGGTAGCGTGGTACGCCATTATTCCAATGCCAATCGTGATGATTGGCGCATTGTATTACCAGCGCCTGATCCAACCGTATTACAAAACCGTGCGTGAAAGCGTGGGCCTGCTCAACAGTCAACTGTCCAATAACCTGAGCGGCATTGCCACCATCAAGAGTTACACCGCTGAACAACACGAAACCAAGCGCATTGAAACCGTCAGTCGCGCTTACCAAACACGCAATGAAGATGCGATCAAGGTCAGCGCGGCCTTCATTCCACTCATCCGCATGGTGATTATGGCAGGCTTCATTACGATCATGATTACGGGCGGGGTTGCGGTTATGAACGGCGCGTTACGCGTGGGGATCTACAGCATTTTGATCTTCATGTCACAACGCATTTTGTGGCCGTTGACGCGGCTGGGCACCACGCTTGACCTGTATCAACGGGCAATGGCCTCTACCAACCGGGTGTTTGACTTGGTCGAAACCGCGCCAAGCTTTGAAGAAGGCTCCCAAGCCATCACCAGCGTACAAGGCGCAGTGGCCTTCAAAGACGTCGCATTCAACTATGACGAGCGCGCTTCAGTACTCAACGGCGTTTCGATTGATATTCCGGCGGGACATACTGTGGCCTTAGTCGGCGCAACCGGTAGTGGCAAAAGCACGCTAATCAAGCTGCTACTGCATTTTTACCCGCTGCAACACGGCAGCATCACCGTTGACGGCATCGATATTCGCGACCTAACCTTCAACGCATTGCGCAGCGCGATTGGCTTGGTCAGTCAGGACGTGTACCTATTTCACGGCACGGTACGTGAAAACATTGCCTACGGCACCTTCAACGCTAGCGATGACGCCATCGTTGCTGCGGCCAAAGCGGCGGAAGCGCATGCGTTTATTCTGGCGCTGCCAAACGGCTATGACACCATCGTGGGTGAACGCGGCCAGAAGCTATCCGGCGGACAACGGCAGCGGATTAGCATCGCCCGCGCTGTCCTAAAAGATCCGCCAATCCTCATTTTGGATGAAGCGACTTCATCCGTAGACAACGAAACCGAAGCCGCCATTCAACGCTCCATGGAACGCATCGCCATTGGCCGCACAACGATTGTGATTGCCCATCGGCTTTCAACCGTGCGCAATGCACATCAGATTTATGTGTTGGCCCAAGGTGAAGTATCAGAGCAAGGCACCCACGCTGAACTTGTGAACAATGCCGGGCTGTATGCCAAGCTGTGGCGAGTACAGACTGGGGAACAATAGCAACAGACTAACATAAATCTACAATCGCAAACTTTATATTCGACTTCAGAATAAGAATTGCAAGGTAAGCCTATTAGAGGACGCAGCTTTGCAATGTTCAATCCACCAAATGCGCCTCCCAAATGATTTTTGCATGTAATAAAGCTTGAATACAAAATACACCTTTGCATGCTAAGGCATCGTGCAATAGACCGCTCACTCCCGTTTATAAAACTCAAAAAACAGAAAATACATTATGCGCTATAATTTTAGCAAAATAAAGGCATTAAAGAATCTTTTTAGCATTATTCTAAAGTAAAATACAGCCTAAAAAATCAGTCTAGCAAGCCAGTTTCAGCAAACAACTATTTTTAAATGAAGAAGCTCGTTCTTGGCCCATGTGCTAGCGGCAAAACAACGGCCTGTATCACGCATGTGCTAACACATCGTCAACAACAACTATTAGCACCTATCTACGTCTTAGTGCCAACAGCATTACATGCTCATCATTTTCGCCAGCGACTTAAGTCGCAAGGCAATGCGCTCGGTGTCAGCGTGATGATGTTACATGCGTTTCAGTTTAAGTTACTGGAAAAAAGCGGTAATTTTTCACAAGCAACTCAACCGATTTTGCTCCGGGACTTGTTACAGAAAGTTATTGAAGAGCTTAGCAATGCAAGCAAGCTGACCACCTATACATCTATTGCAAACATGCCTGGCTTTGTACAAGCTATGCAGCAGCGCATTCAACTGCTCAAAGATTATTGTATTTCGCCAGATACTTTTGCTGCAGCAGCAAATACCACGGCAATATCAGGAGGCTCTGATGTTGCTAAGATCTATGCGGCTTACTTGGAAGCACAACAAACGCTCTATATGCCAGATTGGGATATGCAAAGTGAAAACGCTCTGGCACTGATTCGTCAGAACCCAGCATTGCTTGGAAAGCAGCCGTTAATTGTTATAGATGGATATGCCGATTTTCTTCCTAGTGAATTGGCTTATGTACAGGCGCTCTGCGATCTGCCAAATGTAGATTTACTGCTTACGTTGCCATTTCGGGGAGATGATCCCATCTATGATTACCTAATTTCAACTTTAGAAAGCTTGCCTACCAATATAGATCGGGTAATCCTTCCAAAGCAGCAGCAATCTTTTGCCCAACAACTGGCACAGCAGGTGATGGCGATGGATACTGTGATGGATCCGACGCCAGTGGTTACACTGTTGACAGCGCAAACTCCGAGCGAAGAGGCGCGAGAGGCCGTTCGGTGGTCCAAGGCTGCCAGCTTACGAGATGGAATCCCCTTAGAAAAACAAGTCATTATTGTGCCAAGACAAGGCAATTATTTACAGTTGTTGCGTGCGCATGCGGCTGAATTCAACGTTCCAATCTTTTATTCAAGTGGTGAGCCTCTGGTAAGCACACCCCAAATTGCGTCGCTGCTGGATCTGCTGGAGTTGCCAGAAAATGATTACGCTTCAGGAAAAGTCTTAGAAATTGTGCGGACACCATTTCTAGACCTTTCCTCCATTTGCGGGTTAGAGAAACAGCACTTTCATCCACTTCAGGCAATAGTTTGGTATAGCAACCTCGTAGGGAACTACCGGAATTGGGATGCTGCACTAGAGCGATTAATTCAAAGAACCAAACACCAAATTACAGAGGATGAAGAACTTGAAACGCGCAAAGTCCCTGCTCCAGCAGAGGCGCAGGTCTTGCGTGACGGATTAGCAAAGTTGCATCGGCGGTTAGACCAGCGCGATAAACAGCCATTCACAAATTGGATCCAGTGGTTAGAAACTCTACTAAGCGAGGCCAGATTTTGGCCAGCGCTTACCAATACTGAATTGGAGATTGCTCCTGCCTATACGGGTTTGCTCAAAGTTTTGCGCGAACTTAGCCTTCGAGAAACTACAAACAAAGATGTAACGCTAGGCTATGCCGCGTTTGTTGATATTCTCAAAACGCATATTCAAATGCAGATGGTGGTCCCGACAACGTTTAAGCGAAATGCTTTGTCAGTGCTGCACCCAGACCAAGTAAATGGCTTGCGCTATGAAGCTGTTGCTGTGCTGGGGCTAGCCGAAGGAGTCTTCCCAAAACCAGACCGAGCCGATCCCTTCTTCGCAGAAGACTTGCGTGAATCATTAGGGTTACCGCTGATGCTAGATACGCATCAGGCCACGCAGTTTACAAACGTGATTTCACGCTTTGATCGTAAATTACTGATCTCACGCCCTACCATTGCCAACGATGGCGAAGCGTGGCCAGCATCTCCGTATTGGGATGCTGTGACGAAAACGCTATCAAAAAACGAAGTGGAAGTCATCAATCAACAGCAGCAGCGGTCTTTGGCGGATGCTGCTTCTGGCTCAGAACTGTTGCACTGGGCAGCACAGTATGGGCTGCAACTACCGCCTGAAGCAGTAAAAAACTGGCAAGCCCAAAATCTAACCTTAGAGGAATTAGGTAAGACGCTTGCAGCACGGCAGGCCAAGGCTGCAACGGGTTCGCATGAAGGGGACTTAACCTCACAAGCCCAAGTGTTTGCAGAAATTTTTGGTGATACGTATTTGTGGAGTCTAAGCAAGCTCGAACGCTGGGCACAGTGTCCTCACTTTTTTTATACGACCACTGTTCTCGGGCTATCGCGCATGGAACCACCCAGGATTGGAGCAGACTACTCGCAAATCGGAACAGTGCAGCACACGATTCTGGAAAAAGCATACTCGACCGCTGTCCGCAAACAGACCCACGTCTTAGATGTACTTACGGAGATTACGCATTCTGAACTTGAAATCGCTCCAGAAGTGCTTGGCTTTCAGGCCGATGAAACTTGGCACATTCACAAACAAGAAATTACAGATCGGCTGCGAAAAACGGTTGAAGTACTAAATGAGAAAGTTGATCCGAATTGGAACCCGTTTGCGTTTGAACTCCAATTTGGCACGGAAGAAACAACACCTGTGACTCTGACAGATGGTGATCGAACGATCAAAATTCGCGGCGTCATCGATCGCGTTGATCGCAACTCACAAGGCCACCTGCGTGTCATTGACTATAAATCTGGGGATATCCCCACTCGTGCAGATCTTGATTCGGGGAAGAAACTACAGTTACCCGTTTACGCATTGGTGCTCTCGCAAGTGCTAACTGAAGAAGACGCTGAAGCTGACATTATAGGCGGACTGTACTGGTCTATTAAGCAGGCAAGGAACATCAAACTTAGCAGTAAGGAACCAGATGCAACTGAGGCTAAAAATCAAGCGAAAGCCGTTGCGTTCGACTATGTGCGCAACGCCCAAGCCGCAGACTTTCCGCCAATGCCGCCAGAAGGTGGCTGCCCATCTTATTGTCCCGCTTTAGAGTGGTGCTGGCGCTATACGGAGAAAACGTTCTAACTGTGGCCGAGCTAACTAACGATCAAGCGTCTGCCGTTCAGGAAACTAAAAAGCCAGTCATCTTGACTGCTGCAGCTGGAAGTGGAAAGACCCGTACCCTTGTCGAGCGCTATTTATTTCTCTTAAAAGCTGGACACAATCCACGCACTATTGCGGCAATTACCTTTACTAAAAAGGCAGCTCGTGAAATGCGCAACCGCGTCCGATCTGAGGCGCAGAAACGTCTAGAAAAGAGCGCTTCTGACAAGCGCCAGCTTTGGAAAAGCATCGTTGACGTGATGGATAGCGCACGTATTACCACTATTCATGGGTTGTGTCGCGAAATAATTCAAAGTGCGCCGGCTCAAGCGGCGATCGACCCACTGTCTGGCGTGGCTGACGAAACGATCACCGATTTACTACGCCAAGAGGCGATCAAACAAACGGTTCTGTATGCCGCCCAGCAAGCAGACTATATAGGTCTATTTTCCGTCTACACCCTAAATAGCCTTGAAAGTGTCCTTACAGGACTGCTCTACAAGCGTTTGAGTTTACCTAAAGAGCGGCCAAGTACAGTACCGGCTGATGAAGACGGACGCAAACTACTGATCGGCTTCAGTGAAGCCACGACTGCCGATGCTGAGTTGGCGCGGACGGCGGGAGATGCATCTGGAAAGCTAAAAGATGCGTTACCCAACATACTCAATGATTGGCAGCAGTGTGTTAACAGTAAAACGCTAATTGATGTGCTTATTCATGGCGACACAATGCGGAGGCGCGCGCGCATGCCAAGTGCTGGAAAACGTGATGCAAACAATGCAGTGCGCGCTATTTATACAGCATGGGACAGTTATTTTTCTGATCTTGGGAAAGACCTTGATCCAATCAAAGAAGTTAGTTGGCAGGCGGTGCAACCGCAGCTTTGGCAATTGTATGGCGTTCTACTAAACGACTATACGCGCCGCTTGCGGCAACAGCGCTTTCTAGACAACGACGACTTAGAAGGCATGGCCTTGAGTCTATTACAGCAACCGGAGGTCCAAGCTTATTGGCAGTCCCAAATTGGGGCGATTTTGGTTGATGAATTTCAAGACACCAACCAGCGTCAGAATCAGCTTATTAGTCTATTGTGTGGGACAGAGCAGCATAAGCTTTTTGTTGTGGGCGATGCGCGTCAAAGCATTTATCAGTTCCGTGGAGCCGATGTCACAGTCTTTCGAGATCGCATTCAGGCTGAGGCTGCAATGGAGCTGACGAAGACCTTCCGTACTCATCGAGGGTTGGTTGAGATCTTTGATGACCTTCTACCTTTAGTCATGGGAGAACCTGCGCCTGATGTCCCCGCGTATAAGGTTCCGTATACGTCGGTGGATCCGCATCGGCAAGTCGCAAAGGCATGTATTCAAGCACCGTATTTTGAATTTCAACTCGCATCTGGTGATAAGAAAACAGATGCGATGCCAAAAGTTGCGGCGCAGCTAGCGCAACGTCTTATTGCATTGCATGCGAATGGCGAAATACAAGACTGGTCAGACGTCGCGATTTTGTTTCGTGCGTCGACCAAATTCCCAATTTATGAAGACGCCCTAGAAACGGCTGGCGTACCGTTCATTACTGTTGCTGGGCGTGGCTTTTACAGCCGTCCCGAAGTCCGCGACGTACTCAATGTACTGCGGGCTCTATATGACACCTACGATGATAATGCTTGGACAGGCATGTTGCGCTCTCCGGCCTTTGGCCTAACTGACCTTAGCATTTGGCAATTACGAGGAGCGACAGATCAAAAAGAGCAACATCGAGCGCTGTCACAAGCCATTCTTTCACCAGACTGTGTGGGTGAGCTTGCACCAGAGCAACAAGTCTTGGCAAATCGTGCGGCTGACATTATTACCCGATTACTAGCGATGGTTGACCGGATTACGGTCGCAGATCTAATGCGCTTGTTTCTAACCGAAACACATTACCGTGCCATCATGGCAACTGGACAAGAGCGTGCCAGCCGCAACTTAGACAAACTTATTGCCGATGCACAGCAAGGGCAACTCACACGGATTTCGGACTATTTGAATGCTATCCGAAGTTTGCGAGACATTGGTGCGCGCGAAAGCGAAGCAACGAGCGAAGCGGTTGGCGCGGTACAGCTGATGACAATTCACAAGTCAAAAGGCTTGGAATTTCCGTTTGTTGTCCTTGCAGATGCGGGTAAAGCTGACCGAACAGCTATCTCTGATGCAGTTTTAGTCTCGCCCGAAGGAGCAGTTGCTACGAAAGCCGCGCGACTAGATGGCTATGAGCCACTGGCTTACAAGCTGCTTAAGAAGCGGCAAGTCGATGTCTCAAAAGCAGAAGAAGCACGCATTTGGTATGTTGCCTTTACCCGCGCCGAAGAAAAGATCATTGTGAGCGGAGACGTTGTCAAAAACAAAATGAAAGGGTTACTAAGTTTGTTACTAGGAGATGAAGGACTAGCCATCAACGCTGAATTACTAGAGCCTAATTCCCAGACGATTGTTGAGACAAGTCATCACCAGCAACCCATCGCGATCTATTACAACACTACGCTGCCTGAATTGGAAGTATCAACTCCGATTGAAAGACTGAAGACGGATAGCAAGAGCTCTGAATGCGTACCATTATGGCAAGATCTCCCGACATTGAATGACAATAACCTAGCATCTAACCTCATGGAAGTGCCTGACTTCTGGCAAATTGCATTGCCAACGGATATGTCGCCGCGTGTAGTTGGGCAGATGACGCATCGGGCTTTAGAATTTGGTCTTTTCCCTGGCGCCACGGTATTAAACAGCCTACTTATTGCTGAGTTAGATAAGGCCGGAATCTTTCATCCTGAGACGCGAACGAAGACTATTACACATGTACACATGTTGCTAGAGCGCGTCAAGAATAGTGAATTGTATGCTCAGCTCGAGGCGGCAACAGACTTGCTCAAAGAGCATCCGTTTGCCTTGCCGAGCTTGGGTAGTGGTTACATTGATGTTCTCTACAAAGACTCTATAGGTTGGCATATTGTCGATTGGAAGACCGATTCAATTGAAACAGAGACTGAATTAGCAGAGAAGATTGCGGACTATACGTCTCAAATCCAACGTTACCGCCAAGCAGTCAAGGCTAGTATTGCAGAAGTTGTATCAAGCCGAATCTGTTTCTTAAATGCGTTCGGTGCAATGCATATTGTGGATGTTTAATTATGGGTCTTCTTAAGAATCTCCTAAATTTGCTTACAAGTAATTCCAAAAAATCGCAACCAAAGCCGTCAATTTCGATTCAAACCACTCCATCTTGGAACAGCCATTCGAATTTTTGCTCAGACGCCAAGCGATACTTGCGGAAAACGCAAAGGTCAGCAAATTTTGTTCCTTTACATTCTTATTGGACAACATACTCACATATGAATGCCAACCAACAGAACTGGTACTTCTATTGGCGTTCACATGTGAGAGATGGAAAGTATTTACCTACAAGCGCATCCTATATTTATTTGCATGTCTATGAGCTTATAAATGGGTTTGCGCCAAATTTTGAGCCTTCAGAAACCTATGTTGCACTCAAAAACATTTGGCTACATTACAGAAATGAACATCAAAGCTTAGACAATCATTTACCTGATTGGATCGTGGATTTTCATTACTTACAGTTGAAAACTCAAGACCCGCTCTCTATATACAGTGAGTTATTTGCCAATGTTTCGAAACCAAGAAAGCACCATAAAAATTTTGCCTTGCAGCGCAAGTTGCCTGACAACTGGGGATCTCTATCGATTACAGACATTGAAAGCCTAATCAATTACTCAATACAACGCAGTAAGTTTTATGAGAAGCCTGAGGGGAAAGTCTTAGATGGCGACCTACCTAGAATACTGAAAAATATTGACGATTTTTACAGAAGCAAAGGAAGTGGTCTTATAAAAGAATTTGGTGTTCCTTTAGCCAATAGTGAAAAACGAGAAATATTCCAAGGCGCGATTTCTTGTGGGAAACCAAAATACATAACAATTGGTGATGTCAGAGACTATGTAGGGCATCGACCACTAAATGATTTTCTGACTTCGGTTGTCAAATATTCGGAAAATATCTTGAGACAAGCGGCAAAACATCGAGGTAAGTTACAGCACGCCAAACTACCTCCTGAAATTGCAGAGATTATTGAACGAACTATTGGTGGTGACGAAAATCCATTCACCATTGTCAACACCGACAATGAATTTGCGATCATTCAGGTCAATGAAGAAGAGCAAACGTCAGGCATAGTGATACCACCGCGCAATGAGGCCCTCAGCAATAGACCTGAACGTAATGCTGATTTAGATCGGTTGATTGCTAAAGGATATTTTCGCGACGGCTGGAATGTCCGTGCATTTGTTAGAAAGATGCGCGATTTGGCTGACTTGTCAGCAGAAGAATATCCCTTCACTGGTTACTCTAGTTGGTATGGAAGTTACGGGCAACTAAGTCCAGATCAACTCAATTACTATTTTTATTGGCGCACGGAAGTGCGAAAAGAACAATATCTGTCAACTGATACTGGGTATCTCTATATCTACATTGCAGAATTATTGCATGAGGCAGGAACCGAATCTTCTCTTGATGCACTCAATAAGCTTCAAAAATTGTGGGGTCCATATCACGAAAATCATGACATTATTCGGAGACTTCTGCCACGTTGTTCTGCCGACTTTATTGTTGCAAATAAGCTGAATGTACACCCCCTTAGCTTTTATTGTGCCCCCGAAATAATTCAGCATACACACCGGTATCACAAAGATCTGGTCATAAGCGCCCTTTGGAAAACGCCTGTTCAAGACTGGCCGTTAGAAGCGTGGGTAGCAATTAGCAATTACAAAATAAATAAAAGCAAGTTCCTTACACAGATTGATCAAGATGATTGGAAGCAACATATTCCCATAATCATGCGCGAAATTGATCGACTCTACAAAAGCTCAAAGCAAAATGGGATTCTGAAACAGTTTCAAATTCCATCACATTCATTGAAACGTCCGCTTTTTCAGTATGACTTCAATGCAACTCTGGGGAGTACAAGATCTCGAAAAATTGCGACTGTCTATGAACTCAGCAAGCATGCTGTTGTCAATGCATTTATTGGCAACCTACTAAAAGAAATTGAAAATCGTCTGCGTCAGGTACACGGCTACAAGCATCAGCTAAAAACCAATGCGTTACCAATTGAAGTTCTCGATATTATCAACTCTCAAATTGTACCGATTGCTAAGCCTGTTCCTCCTAAGCCCCAAGTGAAATTAGATATCAAGCGACTTGCCGAATTAGCCCAAGAATCTGATGAAATCTTTGATCTTTTGCATATTGAAGAGGATCAAAGTCAACCTGAAATATTTGAACCAGCTCCACAAAAGACAGTCGCAACTACAGCAAAAGAGCCCCCCCAAACAAATGGAAGCGATCTATTTGAAGACGAAGAATGGAATGAACTTGCAGACCACTTACAACCAATTCATCTACAGACTTTGCAAATTGTTGTAGCTCAGGATCAAGTAACAGAAAAGATACAAGCGCTAGCCAAAGAAAACAATACGATGCCATTAGTTTTGCTTGGTGAAATCAATGAATTTGCGCAAGACACCATTGAAGATACTCTGATTGAAACTGATCCTGTGCCGTATATTTACGACGAAGATTATTTACCATATATTCAGCAACTATTAACACGAAAATGACTACTAAAAAGAAGATACCCAAACGCATATCAACTGCAGTCTTGAACTCTCTAAAAGCCGGTGTCGTTCCTAGAATCGGGCTGGAGTATTTCAATGTGGGGAGAAAAGACGAAATCACGTCTCTCCTTATAGACTTAGAAAATGTCGCTGAAGGCGGCGGGGCGATGCGATTTATTATTGGTCGCTATGGGTCTGGGAAAACTTTTATGTTGCAACTGGTAAGAAACCAGGCGATTGATCGCAAATTTGTGGTTGCAGACGCAGATTTATCACCTGAACGCCGATTGACGGGTAGTAACAACGGTGGCTTAGCAACTTACCGTGAGTTGATGCGGAATGTGGCTACAAAGGCGAGTCCTGATGGCGGCGCGCTTGCTTCGATTCTGCAAAAATGGATTTCTAATATTCAATCTGAAGTTATGCAAGCTGGTTATTCGTTAGAGAATGAAGCGCAATTTAATCAGGTCGTGCAAAACCGCATATTTGCAACAGTTAACGAAATGGAAGGCATGGTTCATGGTTTTGACTATGCAAAGGTAATTTCAAGTTACTGGACAGGATATCTGACCCAGGATGAAGCCTTGAAGGATGCTGCACTTCGGTGGCTACGTGGTGAATTTAATACGAAAACTGAGGCAAAGAAAGCGCTTGGGGTTGGAGCAATCGTCCAAGATTCGGACTGGTATGACTACATTAAATTGTTTGCGAAATTCGTAGCGAGCATTGGGTATGGTGGCCTCGTCATATTAATTGATGAAGCGGTGAACCTCTACAAAATTTCGAATACTGTGTCTCGGAACAATAACTATGAGAAGGTGCTCACTATCTTCAATGACACTATGCAAGGTAAGGCTGAACATCTTTGTGTGTTAGTAGGCGGGACGCCAAATTTTCTAAAAGACACACGACGCGGTTTGTTTAGCTACGAAGCTTTGCAAAGACGCTTAATGACTAGTCAATTTACCAGAGCTGACTTGGTAGACGTTTCTGGACCTGCAATTGAATTACGTGTTCTGGCACATGAAGAAGTGTTCCTGATTCTACAGAAGTTATTAAGCATATTTAGCCTGCATTTTAAGCAGGAACTAAATGTAAGCAACCAAGATATTCAAACGTTTATGCAAGAAATTCTGGCAAGAGTCGGGGCAGAAACTTTGCTTACACCAAGCGATGTAATTAGACCTTTTTTGGAAGTATTATTCTTACTCCAACAGAACCCTGACAAGACATTCTTAAATATTCTAGGCACAGCCGTATCGGAACCAAATAATTCATCTCAAAATGATGGTGATGATTTTGCGGATTTCTCGCTTTGAGTGCCAATGCTTTCAACCGTCTAGCTCCGTTTATAAAAGAATATATATATCGGCATAAATGGAGTGAATTGCGCGACCTGCAAGTTAGAGCTTGCGAAGTTATTTTTGAAACAGATAGTCATCTTGTTTTATCAGCTGGAACGGCATCTGGGAAAACCGAAGCTGCTTTTTTACCAATCCTAACTTTATTAGATGAAGACCCGTCGGAATCAGTTGGTGTACTTTATATTGGCCCGACAAAAGCGTTGATCAATGATCAGTTTTATCGTCTGGAGGGGCTATTAGAGGAAGCGCATATTCCTGTCACCGCTTGGCATGGTGATGCGTCAGCGTCCAAAAAGAAAAAGCTTTTACAAAATCCACAAGGCATTTTGCAAATCACACCAGAGTCAATCGAAAGCTTACTGATTAATAAGCGCAATTTTCTTACGAATTTGTTCTGTGATTTGCGCTTTATCGTGATTGATGAAATTCATATATTTATGGCGTCTAACCGCGGGCGCCAAATATTATGCCAGCTTGAACGCTTACAAAGATTTATGGAGACTTCACCAAGGCGGATCGGCTTATCCGCAACATTAGGTGACACTTCACAAGCCGAACGCTGGCTGGTTGGTAATGATCATCGCAGTGCGATAACAGTAACAAGTAAACATAAACCGAGCATACGGTTGAGCGTTGCACACTTTCAGATTGATGCCGAAAGTGAACAGCTGCAGCCGCAAGACAATGAATATTTATTCGCAAAGGCAACTGAACGATCAAAAGTTCTTGTGTTTGCGAATAGCCGTGGTGGCGCTGAAGAGGTTATTGCGTCTTTTCGGAAAATTGCGCAACAAAAGAACTTTCCTGATGTGTTCCATGTGCATCATGGCAGCATTTCCGCACCATTACGAGAAACTGCCGAAGAGGCAATGAAAGCATCTCATCAGCAGGCTATTACTGCAGCTACTCTTACGCTTGAAGTAGGTGTAGATATTGGCCAATTAGAGCGTGTCATTCAAATCGACTCGCCTTTTTCGGTTTCCAGCTTCCTTCAAAGACTTGGTCGATCAGGTCGACGAAATCTGCCTAGTGAAATGATGTTCGCAATTACTGAACCTGAAATTTCTAACTCTGCTATCTTTCCAGAGCAACTTCCATGGGATTTATTGCAAACAATTGCAATTATTCAATTACATCTAACTAAAAAATGGATTGAACCAGTACACGATGTAAAGCAGCCATTTGGCTTGCTATACCATCAAACACTAAGTACGCTTGTGAGTGAGAGCAGTTTGTCTGCTGCAAGTTTAGCTAGATCTATCCTAACCCTTCCGCCCTTCAGGCATATATCAACCGATCAATACAAATCTTTTCTGCGGCATCTTATTCAAACGCAGCATATTGAACGTGCAGAAGATGGCGAATTGATAGTTGGGCTAGCAGCAGAAAAAATCACCAACAACTACAAATTCTTTGCTGTCTTCAAAGAAGAGGAAGACTATATTGTTAGGTCAGCTGCTGGTGAGGTTGGGCGCATCAATTCGTTTCTACCACCTGGAGAAAAATTTAGACTAGCCGGACGAACTTGGGTTGTCGAAGAGGTTGACTCTAAATTGCGAAGTATCTTTGTCAAAAAAGCAAAAGGACGTGCAAATTCTGCTTGGATGGGAGGGGGAGGCGCTATTCACTCTGAAATATTGCAAATGATTCGCACAGTACTAACAAGCCAAGAGGACTACCGTTATCTACAAGAGTCGGCGAAAGTCCGTCTTTCTAGTGCACGAAAGTTATCAGAGCAGTTTTCAATAAACTCTCAGACAATAATTCCCATAGGTGGGACGCAATATTGTATCTTGCCATGGCTTGGCTCCTATGCATTTAGGAGTCTTTTACGCTTTCTCAATTCAGCCAAAGCACAGTCTGTAAATATCAAACATATTGGCGGAAAAGTCCCGTACTACGCAATAATAAATTCACCTAATGGTATACAACCAATTCTTGATTTACATGATGCGTTTAAGTTGGGTCGATTTGACCCTAAAGATCTGATTACCGACAATGAAGTACCTATCCAAAACAAATACGATGAATTTGTCGCACCTCAATTACTTAGAGAAGGTTTCGTTTTAGACTACATTACAACAACATAATTCAAAGAGTCTCCACTTAAGACAAACTTACGGTTAGCGTTCTAATTTAATTGCAACACTATACGAGCATGCGCAAAGAAACAACATAGGAGGGTTATGTACTCGCCCAAGGTGAAGTATCAGAGCAAGGCACCCACGCTGAACTTGTGAACAATGCCGGGCTGTATGCCAAGCTGTGGCGAGTACAGACTGGGGAACAATAAAACCAAAGGGCGCTGATGTGTTTTATCAGCGTCCTCTCTTCTCTCTTCTCTCTTCTCTCTTCTCTCAAGTGTTACTCACAATTTAGCG
>JAHDBW010000160.1 GCA_020630175.1 Anaerolineales bacterium | reverse complement strand
ATCTACGCCGCGATACAGAAACAGATGTTGTAGTTGAGGTGTTAGACGCGCCGTAGCGCAGCGCAAGAGTATTGATAAATGAATTGCCCAAGCACACTTGGCATTCATAAAATAGGGGGCGCGCTAGAGACTACTCTAGTGTGCCCCCTTTGTAGTTAATCAGGGTTTGGACAGTTCTTATGGTGTTAGTTGAGACTAATTACGATGTTATTGCCGCGCCTAGTGCGTATGCTTGCTATTTCTTTTATTTCCAAACGCTGTTGACCCAACCATCGGCGTCGTAATCTGCCAAACAGCGGTCGACTAGGGCGCGTGAATTATCAATATCGCCGCGTACAGTTGACCAGCGCAGCATGTCTAGGCGCTGCTGTTCTTTATTACCCGCGTAATTGCGTTCATACAGACCGTGGCGGCCAGCAAATTCTGAGTATAGTGAATCCCAAACTAAATTGAACAGTTTGACGCGACTGCGTCCATCTAAGTTACTGCCTTGGTAGTAGGTATCGATAATGTGCGTTAGCTCTGGTGCGTGCATGTCACGCACGCTAGAAATGGTAAAGCTCGGTGCACCGGCTAGCACCGTTTCAAACGTATTCCGCACTTGGGTCCAGGCGTTGGTCATATAAATCCGCAGGGCGGCGGCTGTTTGCAAACGTGGCACCACAGAATTTCCAATCCCCGGCTCCGGATCAGACACTAGGGCAGTGGTCATCGCCAGAATCGTTTCGCGCATCGCGACCAGTTCACCAATCGCAGCTTGTACGCCTCGGAATTGGCTGGTGCCAGAGGCCTCAGTGCCCTTGATCAGCAGACCAATGCAAAATTCGAGCTTGATCGCCAGCCGCGTTGCTGCTTGCAAATTGAAGCGTTGGAAAAAGCCAGAATGTGCGTAAAACTGCTTCGTCTTTTCCACATCGCGGAAGATCAGCACGTTTTCCCACGGCACAAAGCAATTTTCAAACACCACCACAGCGTCGTTTTCATCAAAGCGGCTGGCGAGTGGGGAATCGAATGGACTGTTGGCCTTTAGCTCATAAGACGGGCGGCTGATCAATTTCAGGCCGGGCGAATTCATATCCGCCATAAAAATAAGCGCCATGTCTTCATCGCGGCCAACTTCCATGCGTGCCGCCGTACCACTATTGACGCCAACGAACGTGGCATGCGTCAACGCCGACCCCGTCGCCACCATCTTTGCGCCAGACACATAAATCCCTTTATCGTCGGACTTATCTAGCGAGAGGTAAACGTTCTTTACCTCAGCGCGACCCTTCGCCCGATTCAGCGGTGGATCGATGAGTACGTGATTGAGGTGTAACCCTTGCGAGGCGTATTTTTTGTACCACTGGAGGGCGTTATCGCCGTAAGGATCATAAAAGCTATGGCCTTCAGCCAGTTGCGCCATAAATGCGGCTTTATAGTCGGGGCTGCGGCCCATCCAACCGTAGTTGATGCGCTGCCAAATATCGATGGCCTTGCGTGACTTCGCTAAATCATCAGCAGAATAGGCTGGGGCAAAAAAGCGGTGTGTGCGCTGACCAAATTTATCGACCGTGGTGAGATCGTCTTTTAGTGCAGGATCGTGTAAAGCATCATACAAGCGTGCCATGCTGCGCGCTGCATTACGAAATGCTGGATGTTCTGTAACATTTTTGACGCGCTCACCATCAAACCAAATCTCGCGCCCATCATTGAGCGAATCGAGATACGTTGCACCGGTCATTAGGTTGTTGGTTTCTGCGATTTGGGTTGAGGTCATCCCTGAATCCTAAAGCATTATTGCGCGTTGGTGGTGTTGTTTTGCAACATTGCCCGCATATTTTGGCTACGAATCGTTTAAAGTTGCCTCATTATCGCTTTTTCTAAGGCAGACTACGCGCAGTTGAATTTGTATGGATCTACTTGGGTGGTAAGACGTTATGCAGCGCCAATTTACACAGCGCGGCGTTTATGAGGTTGCGGTGGGTGGTGTTCAGTTCTCGCTTGGTCTGGCGCGTACTAAAAGAAAGTGTGGATTATTTTCCATCCGTTCAACTGCATTTGGATGAGCTTGGCGGAATTCTGGTGTTATTTCTGGTTCTAGCAGACGTTCAATTACAAAGCCCGTTGCTTGTAAATCAGCGCTAATTTTTGTGATGGGACGGCGATAGAAACATACTTTGCCAATATCCCACTCATCCTCAAGGAATTGATTGCCAAAATAGTTTTTGAGTTTAAAACTTTTCCAATCCATAAATGGATGGTGTGTGGAGAATACCAGCGTCCCCTTCGGATTTAGGACGCGCTGAAATTCAGCGAATGGCGCAAGCCAATCTTGTACATAGTGCATGACAAGTGGGGCAACAATGAGGTCGAACGTATTATCTTGGGCAAACGTTAGCGGCTTGGCTAGGTCAGCTTGAATGACAGTTGCTGCGCCCTCAATACGATTTCTTGTGTACTGTACAAACACTTGATCATAATCAAATGCGGTGACTGTAGCGCCTTGGTTAAGTAAATACTCTGCATACCAGCCGTTGCCACATCCGACATCCAATACAGATTTGTTTTGCAATGGCGGCAGTAAAGAGAGCGTTGCGGGGCGCTCATAATAAGCGTTGTAAGGGCGCGTATCTACGGTTTTAGCGTAGTCTAGCGCTTTACCAGCGTATGAGGAAGCGGGCTGTGTTGACATTAGGCCTTACGTTTATTACGCATTGCCATAATGACGGTAGTGTTTTCGTCTTCTAGGAACTGTTGGTATTCAACAGAGTCCATTGCGTAAAGGGCAATTTTGCCATCTGCGTTGTAATGGGCACCCCAACCGTAGCGTTTGGTCAGAGATGAAGCGCGTAAACAGGGGTGTTCTTTTTTGAAAAGGTCAGCCCACAGCGCAGCATGATTTTTTGTGGCTATTTCGGGTGAAATATCTTTCTTCCGTAGGTGCACATCAAAGATTAGTTGATCACCAGATCTGGCATAAGGTGCATTTTGTAGCAATTCAAATTCATGGACAACCCCAGTTTTTTTACCACCACGCAATTTTGGAGTAGTCCCTTCTGTTACTGGACAATCTTCAGCTACTTTTATAAATGTGTTTCGATATGGCATAGTGATGCTCTCTATAATTTATCGTTGTAGATGTTGGCGACTAGTCATTTGCACGCATTAGGTCGGCGAATTCTTTTTCTAGATTGATCTCTTCTTCCGGCTGAAGATCAGAGTCTAAGTCTACTTTGTAGCCGCTAGAGGCTGTGATTTTTGGCGGTCGTACTGGAATAAGCACGTGCACCGTTGTGCCCGGACAAGCATCACGGTCAAAGCCTAAACTTTCGATCCAGATTTTGCCACCGTGCCCTTCAATTACGCCTTTGGCAATTGGCAACCCAAGCCCCGGCCCTGCGCCCATAAATTTGGTTGTACTTGTAGAGTGCACCGCAACGCTACCAATCCGGAAGAACTTGTCAAAGATCAGGTCATGATATTTCGGATCAACACCGACACCGGTGTCTTTGAACTCAATTTTGATGGCTTCTGGCTGTTCTAGCGTCTCACGCACGTGATAGGTGGTAATGACCACTTCGTTGCCGTCTGGCGTGTATTTGATGGCGTTACTAACAATTTGGCGCGCTGCCTGAACCAACCGCACTTGATCAACAAAAATCATTGGTAGGCCGCTTACACCGCGCACCGTTAGGCGCTGGCGGCGATTGCGAATTGAGTCGGTAAACGGCTCGATCGCTTGTTTGATGATGGAACTCATGGTGGTCTCAGTGAATTTGAGTTCCATGGCTTCAACGTCAATTTGCGCGGCGTCTAGCATTTGACCGATGACTTCTTCCATGCGATCGCAAGAGCGCAGCATGGTGTTGACGATTTCACTCATTTGCGACTGGTCCATAATGCCAGCCTGATTGAGCGTGTCTAGGATGTCTGCACTGCCGCGCACGCGCGTAAGCGGTGTACGTAACTCATGCGAAGCGATGGTCAGGAAGTCCATTTTGACGCCATCGATTTCTTCTAGGCGTTCATTGGTGTCAATCAGTTCCTCATTGAGGTTCTGCATTTCTTCCAGCATACGGGTGCGGTTGTCATACAGGCGCGCATTTTTGAGGGCAACGGCCGTTTGATCTGCAATTGAAGCCATGAGGTTGAGTTCACGCGGGCGATAGGGTTCGCCATTCATGCGTGAGCCTGAAACCAGCATGCCTGTCATTTCGTTGCGATCCAAAATTGGCATGAACACGTCTGCGTTCAGGCCTGTTAGCCAAGCGCGTTCGGCGTCTGACAGTGCTCTGAATTTGCGGTCGACATCAATGTTGTACTGCAGAATTGGCTGGCGGGTGCGGGCGGGCACTTGTAAGAACGGACTGCTCAATCGCATTTCAATTGGCGTTGCGTTGATATTGCCAACCCCCGGTACAACTTCAATGAAGGTCGAGTCTTCTCCGGTAGAGAACAGTAATAACGCTCCTGAGCGGGCTTCAACGGCGGAGCGCATTGTTTCTGCAGAGGCGCGGGCAAGTTCGTTATATTCCAGCACGTTTGCAATGCGCTGCGAGTAACGACTAGTGACACGGTTAGCATCAAAGCCGAATCTAAGCACGAGTTGTTCAATGAGACCTGCTGCAATGCTGCGTAGGATTTGGTAAATAATTGCCAGCGCTATCGCAAATGCAATCAGCACTAGTAACCCGCGAATGCCAGCAAGGGAAGGGTCGCTAATCACGCGTTGGCCGACCCCAATCCCCATTAGGATAATGCCAGAGGTGATTGCAACGAGCACGCCGTTGCCAATGAATGTGCGCAGGAAGTTGCGGATATCAACCAAGCGGGTGAACGAGGCGGTGTAGACCAAGCCAATAACCGACAGCAGCCGTGCCATTACCCCAAAGATGGGTAACCAGTTTGGTAAAAAGGTGCTGCCAATTTCTGAAAAGCCAACAAAAGCCACGTTGAGTGCCCACCACATTAGGCGGTTTGCGTGCAGTGGCAAGGTCGCGCGTGAAAGCGCGAATAGCATATTAGAGAAGATCGTAACGCCGAGGAACATCCATAGGAAGAGCGCGATGATGCCGATAAGGCGCGTTTCTCCCATAATGGCGTTGCGCCATGTCATGCCAAACATGGAGGGCAAAATGCCAGATAAATCTAAACCAAGTACGAGCACGGCAAATAGCCCTGCCGCAACTGGCCAGATATAAGACAGCTTATATTCTAAGAAAGAGAATGTTGTAATTCCCAGCAGTGCGGTGCTCACAAAGCTAGTGAGCATGAGCGGCAGCGATGTGCCAATGTTGATTGCGCCGAGGGTAAATCGGAATTCAAAAATCGACAAAACATGCAGAATGACCAGCGTTACGCCCCAAAGGCAGTAGATGGACATCCAAATGCGTGTGACTTTAAGTTCCTTACGAATCGCAATATAGCCAGCAAGCGCAATATAACAAATGCTTGCTAGCCCAGCAATTCCGAAGCTAAAAAGTTGAAGGTTACTCATTTATCCAAATTTATCCCAAATTTATCCCAATTCAATTTGGGATATAGCAAGATTGTTGTCTGTTGCGATTTATCCCAAACGCGAATTTGGGATAATTTGGGAAATAATTTGGGATAAACCGTAATTTATCCCAATTTGAAAGTCTACTCTGCAAAACTTATGCCAACCCAATGGCATTATTCTCAATCAGTTGGTTATATCGCAATTGATTGATGCATTTTCCATTATCAGAATACATCAAAACCGGTGCTAAAAAACATGAGGTTTTGTTGAGGTTTACATAGTTAGAGGCCGTAAACTCTAAATTCACGCGTTCCAGCGTAGGGATAAGTTTTGATAATGGCTTACAGATCTGGTTGCGAGCCATGGTTTTAGACGTGTATACAGTGGTAATAGTTTCAATTTCTGATTGCTTTAGCGCGCAATTCGTTAGCGTCTGCGCGTTCTATATAGTCAAAGTATTCATGTATGTTGAAGCTGGTGCGTTTTAGCTCTGCTTGTAAGCCCCAACGCTATACTAAATCTGCAAACAAAAATATGCCTACATCCTGCTAACTTAATTAACCCTAAACAAATCGTAAATGTCTTATGCTTTGGTGGCGCGTTATAGTTAGGCAACTTAGCGCTTAATACGGATCTTGAAGATGCACCAGAAAGAGCCGCAACACAGCCTAGGGATATAACGGGAAATGTGATTTTAACTGGGTACATGTTACACATGGAGTTTAGGGTATGCAGATCAGAGTTACTGAAGGGTCTAGAGACGAAGTTGTTTTAAAAATTGCAGGGATCATCACCGGCACACAAGCGGTAACGCTGAAAGATCAGATTAGCGCCTTTGCTAGCCAGAATGTGGAAAAACTGACTCTAGAAATGTCTGGCGTAAAAGCAATTGATTCTTTGGGTGTTATTGCACTTATTGAGAGTCAACAGTGGATGATTGAGCAAAAGTGCGATTTAGAAATCCTGAATCTGCCGGAACATGTTCGTAGGCTATGGCGTGCAACTGTCCCTCGAAAAGATGGCAAAATTATGTAGCACTTAGCTCTGAGTAACGAAAGTTAATAGGCAGCCCGACTGTTTATTCTTATTACTTCAGACATCACTAAAACTCAGCAACGCTATTATCCGGCGTTGCGTATTAATTAGCGGCTTGTTGTCTTCAGCAGGCCGTTTTTATTTAAGATACTTCATGTAAATGCCAAAGCCAATAACACTTACAATCAACGATGATGACGAAGCGATGGTTACAGTGACTGTTTTGGGCGTGTTCACCGAGATTTAGACTAGCCTAGGGGTCTGTATTCTTATGCTGCCCGCCAATGGAACTGGGGAGTACAACTGGTATCATTAAAATCTAATCAAACGTAAGATGCTAGATTTATCTCCCTTCAACGTATAGCCCCGCGTTATAAATGAAACGCCTATCAGCTTGGTTACAGACAACGCCAGTTGCGATTTTGACGATGGTAATTGGGTTTATTGTGCTGTATTTAGTGTTGTCTTTTGGGTTTTCTTATATTGGTGTAGCGTCTCCGCGTGAGCTTGCCGCCCAGCGATTAGCCTTAACTAAGACCGCAGAGATAGTTATAGGTGATGCCAACACACAGGATTTAAGAACCCGCATTGCGCATGCTGATGCCACGATAGTTGCCTACGATCAGTATTTACTCCCCAACATACGTGCTTCTATTCCGTTAGACGATGTGACGCAAAATAATGCATTTGGCGAATTTGTGTTGCACGACACCTTTGACAAGGAATTTGAGACCAACTGGCTGTCGTTTGGAGAAGGTGTCATCAAACAGCAGGAGGGACGCTTGCATATTTATGGCGATCGAAACTTGCGTCTCGTGAAAAGTGGGTATATTCCAAGTCATGCGTTAATTATTCTGAAATTTACTGTTGTAAACGGAGATTTTTGTAATGAGTCTGTTCGTTTTTTTACGAATACCGATGCTGAAGTCTTGGTTTCATTTACAACCAACAGTACCCGAAGCAGCGTTGCACTTGATTGGGCTGATTCTCGACAGATAGTCCAAACTGATGGCTTTCCCGCTCCGGCACTTGCAGGCAAATGCCCCATTATTTATATCCAAGTTTCACCCGAATCAACGGTCTTTCAGTTTTCTGGTAGCAATCAGGCCTATGAAAAGTTAGGCTCACACTGGATTGATACGCGTTTTGAGTTCGGATGGAAACAGCCGTTGGCATTGGAAGAGATTGCCATCATTGAGCAAGTGCACAACTAAGTATGAAAAATAACAATGGCCTTTGGCGTTTTTCATTTTCTTGGATTGTGTTGGCGTTGCTGGCTTTGATCTTTAATGGTGGTTCACTAAGTAATCGGGCAGAGGGCTCTGCAGAAGATAAGTTTATTAGCGAGTTTGGTAATGCGGCAACGCAAACGGCAGTAATAGAAAATACATACAATACGGCCTTAACCGCGCTTGCCATTCAACAGACCCAAGTACAACAGCGGGAGGCTGAATTTGTTGCTCTCCAAAATTTTATTGAAATACAGCCTTTATTAGACGGTCGGCCAGCAATTGAAACGCTTGTCGTTATTCCAGCTACAGATAAAACAGCAGCTGAGAATACGGTAACTCCCAGTGCGACGTCTACGCGAACGGCGTCGCTTGCAATCCTGTTTCAAACCCCGTTTATAGATAATTTTCACGGCCCGGCGCT
>JAHDBW010000159.1 GCA_020630175.1 Anaerolineales bacterium | reverse complement strand
CCATCGGCCATAAACCCAGCACCGGCTTCATTACGCGCCAACACATGCTTAACCGGACTTCCAACCAACCCGCGATAAAGATCTAGAGTATGTACACCAGGAATACCAAATACGGTATCCACTTCATATTGCGCGAGCAGCGCAACTAGCGCTTCCCCACAGGTTTGTTCGATTGTTGTATCAGTTGAAACGGCAAACTTAGGCATTTATGTTATTTCCAGAATATTGCATATCGTGTAATATTTCAGCAGTTGATGCGCAACAACTGAATTGATCCCCATTATCAGAGAGAACCTTGCGTATCACAACACATTCGTGGAACAAATCACTTTTGTTTTGCGTCTACTCACTAGACAGACTGTCACCAAACGTGTTGACAGTTGATTTTGTAACGGTATTCGCAATATTAAGGAGCACACCACGATGGCAATTCAGCCTGTTTCATCATCTCCCTTGCCAAAGCAAGGGTCGTTATCTCACCGCCGAGGACGCATGACTGCCAAATTTTTGACCCGCATCACAACAACTAGCTTGCTATTACTTTCGTTTTTATTAGCCGCGTGTTCATCTGCGCCTGCCGCTGAGCCAGCGTCACTGCCACCAGAACAAGACACCGTGCTTGAAGTTGAAGATGTGAATGCTGAAACGCAACTCAGCCCAGAACAGATTGAGGTTCAAGATCAGTACAGCATTGCCGCTGAAAAGCTCGGCATCACGCGTGACGAGCTGGTGCAACAAACCAGTAGCGGGCGTGCGATCGCAGACATTGCCAACGAACGCGGTGTTGATCCGCAAACCATTATTGACGCCTTGATTGAAGCGGATCATGTTCTAATTGACCAGTTAGCCGCTGAAAGTGGGATGAGCGCCGAGGAAATTTCGGCGTGGAAAACCGAAGCCATCATCTTCCAAAACAGCTTTGTGCATAGCGTGCAACCAACTGAAGTCCCAGCGGACTTTGGCGATACCGAGATGGTCATTGTGGATGAGGGCGAAGTCAGCGCTTATGATCCGTTCCAGCTTTCAGCGGACATGATTGGCATTTCTGTAGACGATTTGTGGGTCGAGATCAATCAACAAAAAACAATTGCTGACGTTGCCCAAGCTAACAATGTTGCAGTGCAGCCGATTATCGATGCCTTGTTAGTGGCGCAAAATGAAGAAATTGACGCCTTAGAAGCCTCTGGGCAGATCCAACCTGCCGATGCCGCCGAATGGCGAGCCAGCGCGTTACAAGCCGTGACAGAGATGGTCTCTACGCCGCTTTTCCCAGCAGAATTTGGCAACCCAGACGACTGTTTTGTTGAAGATGGCGGCACACTACCAGAGCATTGCGCAGCAGTGTCTGGCGCTGCAGATCAGTAAGACTTCCACCAACGTTTTTGACGGCGCTTGTTCGCATGCGGGAATGGCGTATCAGGGATTGGTACGCCTAAAAACGGACAAAGTTTTTCCCAGCCGTCACCGGCAGAGAAGTCTAGACGCAGCAGATCCGCTGGCCGCTGTGCAAAATAAGCGTCAACGTTGGTGTGGTAAGCGTGCCAGAACGCCCGAAAGTGTTGGGCGTCAAACGTGGTCCGGTCATACAACTGCTGATGGACCTCATCGGCGGTTGTTCGCAACGCAGGCGGCAGTTTAGGCACCTCTTGCGTGAACAGCCAGTGCACGCTGGTTAGCCACGCCTCAACAGGACGCGTTGTCAGAATAAATTTACTGTTGGGGTACGCTAAATCGAGCTGCGGATACAGCTGCGGAATTGGGTTGTCACTAAACAGGTCAAACTGCTGGAGCGTTGGCGCGTGCAGATTGTCTAGAAACGCCACAGACATGGGTGCAGCGCGCAGTCCAAGCAACAAACCCGCCTGATGCAGGCTAGTTGTACCCGTCCGTTGCAGGCCGATCCCAAAGACTTTTGTCACGCTTCAGGCGTATCTTCCATCGCGAGCGTAGCGGCCCGCAATTTGGTAATCAACGCTTGCATCTCGATTGCACGGGCTAACCAAGGCGCAGCGAGTTTAGCATTTTGCGTTTCATAGTCCCCAATCCATTGGGCAACATAATCCGCTAGGGTTTGCCACACCTCATCGACACAGTTGTAATGTGCGCCTTGTCGGAAGACGTTGGTGAGCATCAGGTTACGCGTCCCAAACCCAATTGGTAAGTTGAATTTACGGCCAATGCCTTGAATTGTGGCCGGTGCTAAGTACACCCCGCTGTGCAATGGTGTTAGCAAGAAGGTCGAAATATCACCCAATCGCGTTTTGTCGTCGGCCAAGATATCTGGCACGGCGGCCAGTGGCGCTGGATCTGGCAACGCAGCAAACAGGGGATGATTCTCAACTGCTAGCAGCACAAAGTCTGCTAGCGCCTGATAAAACGCTGTCCCATTACGCTTCATTGCCATGCTAAACGGCACAATCCAACGTCCGATTTCAGTCAACAATGCCAACTGCATATTTTCAATTGCTGGCCCCTCAGTTTCAGCAGCGGCGGCACATAGCCATGCTAAGCACTCAAGTTCGGTCGCAATATGATCGGGCAAAGCAGTCGTTTCAAAGCCAAGCGCCGCGTACAGTTCGTACAGCGTCTCAGCCACATCACCGCCAATCAAATTACTTTTGTCTAAAAAGATGCTCTGAAACGGATAGACGGCCTCTTCAAACAGCGCATAGTGTTGCGACGCAGCGATATCGGCGTCAAATGGACTTGGTAACACGGCCGCCAATGGTTCAATCGACTGTGCGTACGGCAGCGTGTCAGGCGTCAGCCCATCGCGCAGCAAAATTGCGCAAAGTTGATAGGCGTTATGAAGGGCTAAGTAATTTGGGGACTCTGACATTGGGGATAGAGGAAAGGAGATAGAAGAGAGAGGGGAAGACATTTCTATCTTCCCCTCCTCTATCGTCTATCTTGGTTATGCTTCTGGTTCTGGTTCTACTTCCGGCGCTGCTGGTTTTACCGGCAACTTGTACGCTTCAGCCGTTGGTTTCAACGGACGCTTGAGCCACATTGGACGGCGGTTGCCGTCTGGGCTGTGCGTTTCTGCTGAGCGTGCATAGGTGACCCACTCGCGATAGATTTCCATCGATTTGTTGGTATCGACCCACACGTCACCGTGTTTTTCACCCGGCCGCGCTTTACGCACGGATTTGGCCTTTTGGTGCCAACAGTGCGCGCCACTTACTGGGTCTGGATGCACCGCATGCGTCAAGTTTTGGTGTACCCCAACATCCTTCCACCAGATACGACTGGTGTCTGGGTCGAAGGTTTCCCAAGGTTGACCGCCTTCAAGAATGTTCAGGCTGTGGGTGCCGCCACCGAGATCGGTCACGTCTACCACGCTGGCCATCCCAGGGCCAATGCCCGGTGCATCTGGCAAGCGCCAGCGCCCAAGGTGATGGCTCATGGCAATAATGCCCGGCTTGATGCCTTCCGTTACCCAGCAGGTATCGATAAAGAAACCGATTTCCGTTTCAACGCGCAGCAAATCACCAGTGCTCACGCCTAAGCGTTGTGCATCTGAAGGATGGATCCAGACTGGGTTTTTGTGGCTAATTTCATACAACCACTTTGCATTTGCAGAGCGGGTGTGGATGAGCGTTGGCAGACGGAACGTTGGCAGCAACAGCATCTCGCCTTCTTCAAGGTTGATGTTGTTTTGCGAGACGTGGCTTTCTAGCGTCCACGGGATGCTGTAGTCGCGTTCTTTCCAGCCCCATTCGTGCAGCGTTGGGCTAAAGAATTCCAGCTTGCGGCTTGGCGTACCAAAGCCCGCTTTAGACACGCCTTCAACTTGCACGCCAATCGCTTTGCCGTCTTTCATCACACGACCCAACGGATCGATGTCGGTGCCAGCCGGATCAACGGCTTTTTCAAACGGCGTGTAGTTGGTGGCGGTGACTTCAAACGCGCCGTATTTTCGCATGTATTCCAGCGGTGTGAGGTCTTCAGCAGCGGCTTTTTCAGGCAAGCCCGGCACGCTGTTTTCAAAGATCCAGCGATAATATTCATCAACGGTGATGACTTCACCATCACGGTACGGGCTGTCAAAGTATTGCTTGATGCCACGGCTGCCGTCTGGGTCAAGATGAACCGAAAGGTCTAGCCAGAATTCGTTTTCTTCCCACACTTCACCCGGATTAGCTTCGTAGGTTTTATTGATGGTGTGGCCTGCTTTTTCAAGCGCAACGCGGCGTACCGGCTGGCGGAACGCAATCCACTGCCCTGAGTGCGTTTCTTGGCTCATCAGGTCATGCCGTTCGCCAGCGTGGCCCATTGGCAGCACGTAATCTGCAAAGTAGGCCGATTCGTTCCACGTTGGCGTCATCGCAACGTGGCACTTCATCTTTTCTTCGTTTTGCAGCAGTTTTAGCCACATAAACCCATCTGGATTGATCCACATTGGGTTGTACACGCGTGAGAAGTACACATCGATATCGCCGCGCCCTTCTTCTACAAAGTGCGGCAGCAAGAAGCTCATTTCATAGAACGCAAACGGCCATTCGTTTGGCAGGTGCAGATCGTTCCAAGCGTTGAAGGCTGGCGGCTTATTTGGCACGGCTGGCACGAACTTGTTCCAGCTATTGCCTGAGGTGCCACCTTCATTCCCAACTGCGCCCATTAGCACGTTGAGGAAGAACAGACAGCGTGACACTTGCCAGCCGCCTTTGTTGCCCATGCTGGCACTGCGCCAAACGTGGCTAGCCAGCTTGCCATCACAATTTGCGATGTACTCAGCTGTTTCAACCAACCGTTCGATTGGCACTTGCGATTCTTCAGCGGCGCGTTCAAAGGTGAACTCGGCGTACAAGCTCTTGAGCACGTCTTCAAACAGCTCAAAACTTGGCGTGTTAGATTTCACCCGGTCGAGCATGTCGGCATCGTCTAATGGCAGTTTGTCATTGGCGATGGCCAGCAGCGTTTCTTCCCAGTTGACCCAGTTATAAAGAAAATCGCGGTTGTATTTGTTATTTTGCAGAATGTAATTCGCAACCGAAAGCAGCAAGGTTTGTTCACTACCCGGCCACGTTGGCAACCACACATCACTCTTAGCAGCGGTGTTACTTAGGCGTGGGTCAAGCGTGATGACCTTAGCGCCTTTCATCTTGCCTTCAATAATGCGTTGCGCATGTGGATTGAAGTAGTGACCAGTTTCAAGGTGGCTACTAATCAACAAGATCACGCGCGCATTGGCGTGGTCTGGGCTTGGGCGGTCAAACGCGCCCCACATGTAGTAACCAGCGCGCGCTGCAGCTGAACAGATATTGGTGTGACTGTTGTGCGCATCGACACCCCACGCGGTGATACAGCGGTTGGTGTAACCATCTTCACCCGGACGCCCGACGTGATACATGATGCCGTCTTTCCGACGGTCCATGCTTTCGCGCATTTTTTCGCTAATTTCTTCTAGCGCTTGGTCCCAGCTAATGCGTTTCCACTTGCCTTCACCGCGTTTGCCAACCCGCTTGAGCGGATACAAAATCCGTTCTGGATCGTAAATTTGGTTATGGGTGGCTGGCCCTTTAGCGCAGTTACGACCGCGGCTACCAGGGTGGGCTGGGTTCCCTTCGAACTTTTTGATTTCAAAGGTGGTTTTGTCGACATAAGCGAGCAACCCACAGGCGCTTTCACAGTTGAAGCACACCGTCGGCACTAGCGAATAGCGGCGTGCTACTTTGCGCGGCCACGCTTTACTGTCCCACTCGACCCAATCATCCCAATGGCTGGGTGGCGGATATTTAGTAAGCCGACCGTCTGGCTGTTGCACTGGCAACATGTCCACTTCGGCAAATTGCGGCATGGCTTGTCCGGCCGCATTGGTTGGCCCAGTCAGCGGTGCGCCCGGTTTACGCGGCACATCCACCTTGAGCAGACTATTGATTAACTTTCCAAAAGTGTTTTTCATAATTCGGAATCCACGAAGTTACACGAAGGGACACAAAGAAATTGCGTAGAAGTGCTGGATGTTTCACGATCCAACCTTCGTGCGCTTCGTGCCCTTCGTGGAATCATTCTTAGCTGTTTGGGATCTCCTGTGGTGCCATGACGAAGGCGTATTCGTACAAGTACAGGCCAACGATGCTGGCGACACCGGCGATTGCGCCAGCGGCAACATTACCAGTTGCGAGTACCAAGACCAATGGGATGAGGTGTCCGAGGACAACGCTGCCCCACCAGAAGTGATTTTTGTACGTCCCGTGGCTAATGTCATGGGCAGCGCGGGCTGCAATTTCACTCGCGTGTGGAATGTAGAACTCACCCATCAATGTGATGAACAGGTCGGTCAAGATTGCCACAACAAACACGTTACGCATCACAAAGACCAACGTGTTGTCTAAGTTCATGAATAGATCCATGACCAAGAAGCCCGCTGCCCCTGCCATAATCGCTTGGATTAGCAAGTGGAACGGCAACATTGGGCTTTGCCACAGGTCGCGCCCTTCTGCTTGTGCAAAGAGGAACGCGGTGTAAATGGCAGACATAATCGCCAGTGGGATTGCCAGCCACATAATGACTGTGCGCACGCCCGCGATTTGGCCCGGATCAAAGAGTAGATTGAGTAAGAACCAAATCCCGCCCAATGTAGAGAAGCTAATGAGCACCACAGCACCCCGCGTTAGCCAGCTCTTCCATTGTGGACGGATAAGGATGTAGAGGAAGCGCATTGGCTTCTTCAAGTCATAAACGAGCAACGCCGTTGTTAGGCCGATGAATGCCAGTGACAAGAAGACCGTGACGGTTTCTGTAAGCCAGTCTGTCTTGAAGATATTCAAAACCGAGCCAGCCGCAAACAGCAACATCATGCCTGCGCCGATGCTCTTGGTAACCAAGTAAGCTGGTACTGGCCAGTGCCATGGCACTTTGTGTTGCGCGTTGTAAGAGGTTTGCACCATTTGTCCGGCAACCGTACCGGCTGAACCAGTGGCGAGTGGACCGTGCGTTGGCACACCTTGTTGCTGTGGAATTTGCGCCCAATTTTCAACGGTCGTCATGGCAATGCTGCGCGGACGAATTGGCACGTTAGATGGTTTTGCTTTTGGCTTGTGACCGTGTTCTGCGCCGTCGCCAAAGCCATCTTCATAGCCCGTGCGGACTTTGATATCGTGCAATGGGATCACGTCAGAGAACATGAACGTTTGCGGTGCGCGTTCGGTGGCGGTTGGATGCATGGCAGCAACGTCGCCATCAATGTAGAACAATTTTGGCGCGGTGCCTTGCTCTGGCTTGCGAACGGTGACCTTTTCAGTTGCCAACAAGCGGCTGATTTTGCTGGTGGGGTCGTTCATGTCGCCAGAAATAATGGCTTCTTCTGGACAAACAACCACACAAGCTGGCTCCATGCCCATGTCTGTGCGGTGAGCACAGTAGTGACACTTGGCAGCGGTGTTGGTTTCTGGGTCGATGTGGATGGCATCGTATGGGCAGGCTTGTAAACAAGCTTGGCAACCAATACAAACGCTATTATCGAATTCAACAATGCCATCTTTACGTTGGTACATTGCCCCGGTCGGACAGATGCGCGCACACGGTGGGTTTTCACAGTGATTACAGCGCGTCACTTGGAAACTACGGCCTACATCTGGGTAAGCGCCCGTTTCCACATATTTTACCCAAGTGCGATTGACACTCAGCGGGACTTCATTTTCAGACTTACACGCAACGCTACAGGCATGGCAGCCAATGCAGCGGCGGTTGTCAATGACGAACCCATATTTCTTATCGATCTCTGTAACTTGCATAACCGGATAGCGGTTAGCTCTCAGCGTTCAGCGTTCAGCTTGCTCATATTTGGCCAAGCTGACTGCTGATAGCTGACGGCTGACAGCCTTCTAGCTCCTTAGAACAAACATGACACCGTCGCCTTGTTCATAAAACTCAATCAATTCGTAATCACTTTGTTTTGCCCAAGCAGAAATGCTTGTCGGCGCACGCGGATCATCAGCGAGTAGCTCTAGCACAGCGCCGTTCGGATGTTGGCGCATCAGGCGCAACACCGTAATCAGCAAATGTGGACAGCGCAAACCGCTAAGGTCGTATTGTTGAGCAGTCAAAACGTTGGTCGTCATAAGATAAGTGTCGTGCGGCGTGGAGGCACACAACACGTTGATTATGCAATTGTAAGAAGAGTATTAGATTTGCGCGTCCCACGTGCGGGGGGAAATGGTGGAGAGAAGAA
>JAHDBW010000158.1 GCA_020630175.1 Anaerolineales bacterium | reverse complement strand
CCCCCCTCCTGACACCGTTATGTCAGGAGTAAAAAGAAGTTCTGAAAATTGCTCACATAGGTATCAAGTCAAACGAAGGAAATCACTTTTTAGACGCAATACCTGTGCAGTTGAGGCACTTTTGTTAATGTCATTCCCGCGCAGGCGGGAATCCATACTTAGTACATCAGTTCAAAAGGAGTCTCGGCTATGAATTATCAGCATTTAGGCCCATAGTGATATGACTATATAACTGTATCTGGCGGTGGATACCCGCCTCCGCGGGTATGACATTAAGTGCGTTCTATAAAAAATAGGCTGCCGCCGTCTATAAAAGAATGTGTGTCGTCTTATCGTGATGCCTATGAAAGTTGTCAAAACTACTCATTTTGATGGGAAAAATATCCAACTTAGGATTTATTTCACATCGGCAACACCCGCATTACAATATCCATATGATTTCAGAATTCTTTGCTGACCTACGCCGCAACGTCGGTGGTGACATTCGTACCGATGAAACCAGCCGTACGCTCTATAGCACCGATGCCAGTATGTATCAGGTGATGCCGCACGGCGTTTGCTTCCCGCGCAATGCCGATGAAGTGGTCGCCATTGTGGATCTGGCGCAACAGTATGGCATGCCAATTGTGCCGCGTGCAGGTGGCACTGGCTTAGCCGGACAAACCGTAAATGCCGCACTCATCTTAGATTTTTCGCATCATATGAATCAGGTGCTGGAGATCAATGCCGCCGAACGCTGGGCGCGCGTACAACCGGGGTTAGTCTTCGCGCAAATGAATGCGCAACTCAAACAGCATAATCTAATGTTTGGACCCGACCCAGCCAGCGGCAACCGCGCCGGTTTAGGCGGGATTGTGGGCAACAATGCAACTGGCAGTCATTCAGTTTTATACGGGATGGCAGTTGACCATGTAATGGAAACGCAGGTCGTCCTGTCTGATGCCACGCTAACTACATTCGGTGCGCATGTGCCTGATGCACTGCCCTTTTACACGGCAAAACCCGGCGTCGAAGGCGCTGCCTATCGCAGCGTGCTACAGATGGCCACTGAAAAGGCCGACATTATTCGGGACGGCACACCCAAGCATTGGCGGCGCTGTGGCGGCTATAACCTCTTCAAATTTGTAGACGGCGTCCCCGAATCTCCCTATCAACGGCGTGATTTTGGCCAGTTTAGTCTGGCGCAACTAATGTGTGGCTCTGAAGGAACATTAGGCGTAATGACCGAGTTCAAGCTCAATATTGTGCCCACGCCACAGCAAACCGCGCTGGCCGTCATTCATTTTGATGACGCCTATGCCGCGCTCGATGCCGCGCAAGTTGTGCTCGAAACCAACCCTTCTGCCGTAGAGTTGCTCGACAATCTCACAATGACAATGGCCCGCACGCAGCCCACGTATGCACGCATGCTTGATCAGTTTGTGGTTGACCGGCCAGACACCGTGCTCATCACAGAATATTACGGCGCAAGCCCAGCTGAACTCAAAGACAAAATCGAAAAGCTTGCAGCGCATTTACAAGCCAGTGGGGTCAACTTCACCGCTTGTGTGCCGCTGCTAGAACAAAATCGGCAAGCGGCAGTGTGGAAAGTGCGCAAGGCAGGCTTAGGCCTGATCATGAGTAAGCGCGGCGATGAAAAGCCATCAGCGTTTATTGAAGATACCGCTGTGCCAGTTGAGCATTTAGCGGATCACATTACCCGCCTCGGCGACTTCTGCAAGAGCCTTGATGTCAAGATGGTGTACTACGCCCACGCCAGTGGCGGCTGCATGCACGTGCGGCCAATGGTCAACGCCAAAGCCCAAGCTGACCTCGACAAAATGCAGCAGATTAGTGAGTTCACGCTGCAACTTGTGCGCGAATACGATGGCGCATTCTCTAGTGAACATGGTGATGGGCGTGCCCGCAGTTGGCTCAATGACCGCATGTTTGGGCCAGACTTATATGGTTTGTTCAAAGAGGTCAAAACTGCCTTTGATCCGGATAACATTTTCAACCCCGGCAACATCGTAGACGCGGGGCCAATGACGGAAAATTTGCGATTCGGCGCAGACTATTCCAACGTCACGTTCAACGAGACGCTCGATTTCACTGCCGATCAAGGCTTTCACCGCGCCGTAGAAATGTGCAACGGCGCAGGCGTGTGCCGCAAACTTGAAGGCACCATGTGTCCGCCGTATATGGTCACGCGTGAAGAAGAACACAGCACGCGTGGGCGCGCTAACATGCTGCGTGCAGCACTGACCGGAAAAATCCCTGCGGATCGGCTTACCGAGCAACGCTTGTATGAAACGATGGATCTGTGCGTGTCCTGCAAAGCCTGCAAAACAGAGTGTCCGTCTTCAGTAGATATGGCAAAGCTCAAGATGCAGTATCTGCACAACTACTATGAAGCAAATGGCACGCCGTTCCGTGCCAAGGTGTTTGGGAATATTCATCGCATCAATCGCTTAGCAAGTGGGCCACTTGCACCACTTGTGAATTGGGGCGGCACGTTAGGCGTCACCAAATGGCTCAATGAAACCGTGGTGGGCGTCGGAAAAGAACGCGCTTTGCCACAGTTTGCCAAACAGTCATTTTTGAAATGGTTTGCCAAACGCCCCGCTGCCAACCAAGGCCAACGACAAGTGGTGTTATTTCACGACACCTTCAACACCTATAACGACCCGCATATTGCCATCGCCGCGACTGAAGTGTTAGAAGCCGCCGGATTTGAAATTATTTTGCCCGGTCATAACTGCTGTGGGCGCCCGATGCTTAGCAAAGGCTTGCTTGATGACGCCAAAGCACTCGCCCTCGATACAATCGCCAAGCTGCACCCTTATGCCGCACAAGGTATTCCCATTGTGGGCTTAGAACCCAGCTGTTTGCTGTCATTTCGAGATGATTATCACTATTTATTGCCGAACGATGCGCGGGTCAAAACCGTGTCAGATCAGGCGTATTTATTTGAGGAATTTATTGCGCACTTAGCGGAGAAAAACGAATTAGGGCTAACGTTCAAACCGGCGCAAAAAGAGGTTTTATTGCACGGGCACTGTCATCAAAAATCACTAGCTGGCACGGAAACGGCCAAGCAAGTTTTGGCATTACCTGGCTATACAGTGACCGAAGTGGACTCGGGCTGTTGTGGCATGGCGGGATCGTTTGGCTACGAAAAAGAACACGTTGAAATCTCAATGGCAATGGGCGAACGCGCCCTCTTTCCTGCCGTCCGCGCTACAAACGCAGACACCATCATCGCCGCCGCTGGCACAAGCTGCCGTGAACAAATTTATGATGGCACAACGCGGCTCGCAAAGCACCCCGCAGAGGTGTTACGCGATGCGTTACAGTAAACGTACTACTCAGCTTTCCAAGCGTATTTTGTCAGGATCTTTGCATCGATTTTGGTCGACATTACCACCGAGGTATTGGTGGAGCCAATGTGCGACACAGCGCTAATAAAGTGCTCCATTTCTTTGATATCCCGCACCACGATCTTCATTACAAATGAGGCATCACCCGTCACATAATGACACTCTGTCAATGCGCCGGATTTCTCCGCAAAACTAATTAGCTTCCCGTAATTATTCGGCGTCGTTTTAATACTAACGAGCGCGACCGTATCGTAGCCAAGCGCCTCAGGATTCACCTTCGCTTGGTAGCCGCTGATCACGCCAGCTTCCTCTAATTTGCGCACGCGTTCGCTTACAGCCGGTGTAGAAAGGCCAACTTTCTTACCCAGCTCACTGTAAGAAATCCGCCCTTCATTTTGCAAAATTCGCAACAACTTCCATGACGTATCATCTAGACTTTCAATATTTAGGGACATAAACAAATCTTCCTAATAATATTAGGCAATTGAGAATTACGCTTACCATTTACTATACAAGGCATGCTTTTGTCTTGTTATTCTAATGGTCAAGACACATGTCTGCAATAAGTCGCACTAGATACATCACATGCAAAGGACGATCTAGTGTGTTAATAAACAAAAGACGTATTTAAATAAAAAGGCAAAGGATACTGTAATGATTATTGGCGTCCCAAAAGAAATCAAAACAAATGAAAACCGCGTTGGGATTACCCCAGCAGGCGTAACAGAATTGGTCAAGCATGGTCACACCGTGCTTGTAGAAGTTGGGGCTGGCAACGGCAGCGGCTTCACCGATGAAGCCTATGCTGCGGCAGGCGCAACGATGGAAGCTTCTGCTGCCAAAGTATGGGCTGCAGAAATGGTTTACAAAGTAAAAGAACCGCTTCCAGAAGAATACCAATACTTCCGTGAAGACCTCTTGCTCTTCACCTACTTGCACCTCGCAGCTGAAGGCCCATTGACCGAAGCACTTATCAAAGCTGGTACCGTTGGTATCGCTTATGAAACCGTGCAAGAAGACAATGGCAGCTTGCCACTTCTGATCCCAATGAGTGAAGTTGCTGGCCGTATGTCAGTTGAACTTGGCGCGCACTTCTTGAAGAAAGCTTACGGTGGTAAAGGTGTCTTGCTTGGTGGTGTTCCTGGTGTTCGCCCAGCAACCGTCACGATCGTTGGTGGTGGGATTTCTGGTATTCACGCTGCAAAAATGGCAATTGGTCTTGGCGCACGCGTCATCATCTTGGACATCAACGCCAATCGCCTGCGCCAACTGGATGACATCTTCGGCGCACGCATCGAAACCGTCATGTCTAACGCTTCAAACTTGGCCCAAGCTGTTGCCGAAGCAGACTTGCTGATTGGCGCAGTGTTGATCCCTGGCGCATCAGCACCAAAGTTGGTCAGCACAGAAATGGTCCAAAGCATGGAACCTGGCTCAGTGATTGTTGACATCGCAATTGACCAAGGTGGCTGTGTTGAAACCGTCGATCGCGTGACCTATCACAACGATCCAATTTACGTTTCACACGGTGTTGTGCATTACTCAGTTGGCAACATGCCGGGTGCAGTTGCGCGCACTTCAACCTTGGCATTGACCAACGTTACACTGCCATACGCAGTCAAACTGGCCAACATGGGTGCAAAAGCAGCCTGTGAAAGTGACGTAACCCTCATGCGCGGCCTGAATACAGCACACGGCAACGTTACCCACGCTGGGGTTGCCTCTTCACTCGGTTACGACTTCGTCGCGCCTGAAACTGCACTGTAAAGCATCCTTTATCGCATCTCTTCTCTGAGAGATCGTGTTGAAAGCGAGTTATAGCAATATAACTCGCTTTTTTATTTCAAACACCCTGTAATTGTGAGATCAACCTTACAAATATGAATTAATAGATACCAAGTAAGCTCAAATCTTTTGCTAAACTAGACTAGCTTGCAGTAAATCCCCGTGGCCGCCATGACTCTGCTAAGCAAGCTTGACATCATAGGCAGCCACACACACGCAAACACAAATCAAATATAGGACACTGTATGACGAAGAAAGCGCTCCCTACAAATCGTGACCATAAATGGGTGTATCTCTTTACTGAAGGGAACACAACCATGAAAATGTTGTTAGGCGGTAAAGGTGCAAATGTAGCAGAAATGACGAACATTGGCTTGCCTGTCCCTCCGGGATTTACCATCACGACTGAAACGTGTAATGCCTTCTATGATTACAGCCGTCAGTTTCCAGAGGGGATGTGGACCCAAGCCCAAGAATCGCTCAAGGTCTTAGAAAAGCAAACCAAACGCGAATTTGGTAACCCGAAAAAGCCCTTGCTTGTCTCTGTGCGTTCAGGCGCATCGATTTCGATGCCGGGCATGATGGACACCGTGCTCAACCTTGGCCTCAATGATGAAACCGTTGTGGGTCTCGCCAAACAAACAAAAAACGAGCGATTCGCATACGACTCGTACCGCCGCTTTATCAGTATGTTTGGGCATATTGTGATGGGCGTGCAAAGCGACCGCTTTGACTTCGTGCTAGACCGCTTCAAATCTCAAAACCCCGGTGGCAAAGACACTGATCTTTCAGTAGCCCAATTGAAAGACATTATTGCGGCGTATAAGAACATTATCTTCGCCCACTTTCATGGCGAACCCTTCCCACAAGATCCACTCGACCAACTGCGGATGGCAATTTCAGCCGTCTTTGAATCTTGGATGCGCCGCCGCGCCATCGATTACCGCCGCATTCACCGCATTCCAGACACGCTCGGCACAGCTGTCAACGTGCAAGCCATGGTCTTTGGCAACATGGGCAGCAACAGTGGCACCGGCGTCTGTTTTACTCGCAACCCATCGACTGGGGAAAATGACATTTATGGTGAGTATTTGCTCAATGCCCAAGGGGAAGATGTTGTTGCTGGCACCCGTACACCACAAAAAATTACGCGCTTGGCGCGAGAACTACCGTTGGTTTATGCGCAGCTAACAGAAATTATCACCAAGCTAGAGACGCATTACCGTGACATGCAAGACATCGAGTTTACGGTTGAAGCTGGCAAACTGTGGATTTTACAAACGCGCACCGGCAAGCGCACCGGCACCGCTGCTGTGCGCATTGCCGTAGAAATGGTTGAGCAAGAAATGATCACGCATGAAGATGCGGTGCTACGGGTCGATGCTGACCTGCTCAACCAACTGCTGCACCCGATGGTAGATCCAAAGACCAAAGCGCCCACGCTAACCACAGGTCTCCCTGCTAGCCCCGGCGCAGCAACTGGCAAAGTCAGCTTTGATCCAGACGAAGCAGAAGAGCTCAGTAATGCTGGTGAGCCCATTATTTTGATGCGCCATGAAACCAGCCCCGATGATTTCCACGGCATGGCCGCAGCGCTGGCAATTTTGACCGCCCGCGGTGGGATGACCTCGCACGCGGCAGTTGTTGCGCGTGGCATGGGCACGCCCTGTGTCGTTGGTGCCGAAGAGGTCTATTTAGACTACGAAGCTGGGATTGCCTACGTTGGTGAAACTGAAATACGCGCTGGCGATTGGATCACAATTGACGGCTCGACTGGGCGCTTGCTGCTTGGCAAGGTCAACACCATCCAACCAGAACTCGGCAGCAGCTTCAATAAGCTTATGAAATGGGCAGATGATATCCGCAAAATGCAGGTGCGCGCCAATGCCGACAATGGTCATGACGCTGCCCTAGCCCGTGAGTTCGGCGCAGAAGGCATTGGCCTTTGCCGTACCGAGCACATGTTTATGGGCGAAGAACGGCTAGCTGTGATGCGGGAAATGATCCTTGCTGAAGATCGTGGCAGCCGTGAAAAAGCACTTGATAAATTGTTGCCCATCCAACGGCAAGATTTTATTGACATCTTCAAAGCCATGCAGGGCCATCCGGTTACCATTCGGCTCTTAGATCCACCATTACATGAATTCTTGCCAGATCATGAACAACTCACGCTAGAGATTACCGACCTCAAATTATCGTTGCGTGATGCCGCCAGCATTGCTGAAATGGACGCCAAGTTGAAAGCGTTAGCCGAGAAGAATGCCCTGCTAGACCAAGTTGAACGGTTGCGTGAAGCAAACCCCATGTTAGGCCATCGCGGCTGTCGGCTCGGATTGATCTATCCAGAAGTGACTGAAATGCAAGCGCGTGCCATTTTCCAAGCCGCCTCTGAGCTACGCTCGCAAGGCTTGCAAATTGAGCCAGAAGTGATGGTGCCGTTAGTCTCAACTGCGCCAGAGCTGAAAAACCAGCGTGAAATTGTAGAACGTGTTGCGAAAGAAGTGCTGAACAGCTATGGCATGGACTACTCGTACAAGATCGGCACCATGATCGAAACGCCACGCGCCGCGTTGACCGCTGGAAAAGTTGCCGGCGAAGCCGATTTCTTCAGTTTTGGCACCAACGATTTGACGCAAACTACCTTTGGCCTAAGCCGAGACGACAGCACCCGTTTTCTACCGAGCTATATCAAAAGCGCGATCTTGCCCGCAGATCCTTTCCAAGTGTTAGACCAAGAAGGGGTTGGCGAGCTAATCAAGCTGGCTACTCAGCGCGGACGCAGTACAAAGGCTGACCTAAAAGTTGGTATCTGTGGTGAACACGGTGGCGAGCCTCAAAGCATTTGGTTCTGTAATGAAGTTGGGCTAGATTACGTTAGCTGTTCCCCCTACCGTGTGCCAATTGCGCGGCTAGCAGCAGCCCAAGCTACTCTGAAGAAAAATGCTGTCGCGTAACCTGCGCTAGCTTGCTGCTTAAATAAAAAAGGCTTGGCACGGTGCCAAGCCTTTTTATTAGGTCCAGAAAGGGCTAGTTTTCTAATTCGGCAGAGAATTCAAAGCTAGAAGA
>JAHDBW010000491.1 GCA_020630175.1 Anaerolineales bacterium | reverse complement strand
TCCTTGCAGGAGGGGCTGGGGGCGGTAGAGATCTACGCCAATCCTAATCACCGGCGAAAACCTACGAATTAGCCTCACCGCGCTCGCAACCGCTCTGCAGCGGCTTGCAGCAGTGCGTCTGTTTTACAAAAGGTAAAGCGCGCAATTGTCGCGCCGTCAGCTGGATTTGAATAAAATGCACTCGGTGGAATAGCCGCAACGCCAACGTTCTTGGTAAGGTGACGGCAAAATTCGATGTCATTTTCGAAGCCTAGGTCAGAAATATCAACCAACGCATAGTATGCCCCTTGCGGCGTGAGTGCTGGCAAGCCCGCATCATTCAGCGCTTTTAGCAAATAATCGCGCTTATCTTGATACATCTGCGCCAGCCACGGGTAATAATCGCTCTCTTCTGCATGAAACAGCGCATCGGCGGACGCCTCTTGCAAGGGTGACGCGACCGCAAACGCAATAAACTGGTGCGCTTTGAAAATCGCTTTGTTCAATTCTGGCGTGGTGACCGTCCAGCCAATCTTCCAGCCGGTGACGCTAAAGCTCTTCCCAATGCTAGAGACTGTGATGGTGCGTTCTGCCATGCCCGGCAACGAAGCAATTTGCAGATGCTTCGCATCATCATACACAATGTGCTCGTACACTTCATCGCTCATCACCAACACGTCATGTTCTTTACACAGGTCGGCGATCATTGTTAGCTCTTCACGGGAATACACTTTGCCAATCGGATTATGCGGCGTGTTGAGAATGAGCAGTTTTGTCTTCGCGTTGAACAGTTTTGCCAGTTCATCACGGTCGATGTGCCAGTCTGGGGCGCGCAACGTGTAAAACCGCGGGATGCCACCGGCCATGGTGGTGCACGGCACGTAGCTGTCATAGTACGGCTCAAACATGATCACTTCATCACCGGGATTGACCACGCCTTGAATGGTGGCAAAGATCGCTTCGGTTGCGCCGTTCACAATTTGCACTTGCGTGTTGGGGTCCACTTCACGCCCATACAAGCGCTGCGTTTTCTGCGCAATGGCTTGCCGCAACCGCGGAGAGCCCGGCAACGGCGCATACTGATTGATATCTGCCATCGTTGCGCGCACCGCCGCTTCTTTGATGAAGTCTGGCGCGGGAAAGTCTGGGAAGCCTTGGCCTAAATTCACAGCCTGATGCGCGCGCGCTAACGCAGTCATTTCAGTAAAAATTGTCGTGCCAAAATTGGCAACCCGAGAAGAAATATAGCTCATTGTATAGTCCGCATGCGATGTATAACGTGGGCTGAATTTTACCTGAGAAACCAAATTGGCTCTTAAATAAAAAAGGGCATGTCCAAATGACATACCC
>JAHDBW010000014.1 GCA_020630175.1 Anaerolineales bacterium | reverse complement strand
TCCAAAGGCAGCACTGTATAACTTGCAACGTTCGCTTCTGTATCATTCAGAACAATACCGCCCCGCTCTACCCAGGCATGTGCGGCAAAGCCAGCGCTCGGCGCAGTTACACCAACCCGCAACTCTGACTCATACCCATAGCGCCGTAATATGCACCATAGTGCTAGCGACTCTCGTAAACAAGAGGCCCGTAAATGCGAGTGCCAGTTGGCCTGCTGCACAAGTTCAACGATCCGTTCTGCGGTTGGGTCTGCAACCGTACTTGGGGTAAACGAAAACCGCTGTTCGTATTCATTACGAACAGCGGCAAATTTAGCACGTCTCAGTTTGAGCGTGATGGTAACTAATGTCCACAGCGCTTGGAGAAAAATGCGCCGCTCTAGGCGACTTAAGCGCAGGAACTGTCCAACGCGTTTCATTCTGCAGCTACTAACAGCTGATGTGCCAGCAACTCTTCAATAAGTGCGTTTACGTCAGTCGCCAAAACTGAACGCTCGACGTCATAGTCTTGTAGCAGTTGGTCAATCAATGTGCCAATATCTGCGCCCTCTTTCAACACGTCGACAATCGCGCGGCTCATATTGTTAAGCCCAAAATACTGCTCTGTTGTCAGGTTGAGTAAAACGCCTTCATCAGCCGTGGGCTGGAAAACAATGTTTGGCGCAAGCGTGTAACGCACAGACTGATCCATTTTTGAACAATCCTACTCAATGATGATGTAGCACTCATTCAAACTGTGCTTGCTACGACGAATAGTGTACTTATCCAAGCCAAAGACTTCGCGCACGGCAACGGTTTCACCAGGGTAATCTGGCAAATTGAGTTCATCAAATCCGATGATGCTACCCTTGGTTAGGTGCGGCCGGATTGCTTCCAAACAGCGTGCGGTTGGCTCATAAATGTCAAAATCGAAATACGCCATCGCCACTATGGTTTGGGGGTTTTCCTTTAAATAGGTTTCGATTTCAGTGATCGCATTGCCCTTGCGCAATTCATGCTTGCTGACATGCGCATTTGGGCTTTCTGTTTCACGAACGTCCAAGACTTGTTGCAAGTGTGACTCATAGCCAGCGGTAACGCCGTACGCGCCAACTTCGATAATGTCTGAGTCGCCGTCTTTTTCATGCACAGATGGAAAGCCTTCCCAAGTATCAAACCCAATAATCTTGCGTTGATAGTTGAACGGTTCATAAATCGCACGGAACGCTTGGTACAGCGCTAAGTTCTGCCCCCAGCGCACGCCAAACTCCATAATCACACCTTGAATGCCCACACAGTGTTGGTACATTTCATTCATAAACAACAAGCGGTTCAGCGCTGATGGGCGCATGTATAACCCAAGGTTTGCCAAGAGCTCATTTTCTGGAATTGGCGTGTCATGCAATAAATCGCTCAATTGTTCACGGGCACTCTTCACGGTGTCAGGCGCGTAACCAAGCGTACGAATTTTGCTAGTCATTGTCTAAAAAACTCCTAAATCTAATGCTGGCAAATTGCGAGCATCTCAATATCAAAATCAACAGACAAACGTTGATTGTAAGTGAAATTCAAAAATACTTTGTCTTGCTGTTGTAGTCGGTGTACAGTGTAACTAGACAGACACATTGCACAGCAAGTAACAACAAGCGCGTATTTAGTATAGCGGGATTTAGCCCGCAATTTACCAATTCATTTCTAAAATAACCAACCTGAAACGATTTCACAATGGGTTTGTAATCCAAGCGTGCTAAACAAACCAGACATCAGTCAACAGTCTGTGCAAATTGCTACTCTCATTAATTGCAGATGTTTGGTATCATCGTCCGGTTTGTGTCATTTAGATTTTGGCACAGTCCAATAATAAAAGTTACAGCGTATATGCGCTGCCCAAAAACCGACTGAGACAACGTCCACATTGATGTTCTTGCCGCAGTTTCGGATCTCAAAAAATAATAATGATTCAAAAAAGAACTGACATCAGAAACATCGCCATCATCGCTCACGTTGATCATGGCAAAACCACCTTGGTCGACGGCCTGCTCAAGCAAGCGCAAGTCTTCCGTGAAAATCAAAAAGTTGCCGAACGCGTCATGGATTCAAACGATCTGGAACGCGAACGCGGCATTACCATTCTGTCTAAAAACACGGCGCTAACGATCAAAGATCCAAACAGCGGCGAACAGGTAAAGGTCAACGTTGTTGATACCCCAGGTCACGCCGACTTTGGTGGTGAAGTAGAACGCGTGCTCAACATGGTTGACGGCGTGCTGCTACTCGTAGATGCGGCTGAAGGCCCAATGCCACAAACCCGGTTTGTGCTGCGTAAAGCACTCGAAATTGGCCACAAGGCAATTGTTGTCATCAATAAGATTGACCGCCAAGACGCAGACACAGACCGCGTGTTAGACGAAACCTTCGACCTGTTCATCGAACTTGGCGCAACAGACGAGCAAACCGACTTCCCCGTGGTTTACACCATTGCAACCCACGGACACGCCGGCCTCACGCCAGAGCTTGAAGACAACTTGCAACCGCTGTTCAACACCATTCTTGAACACGTGCCTTGCCCAGAAGTTGATGTCGACGCGCCACTCCAAATGCTAGTGACAACCTTAGGTTACGACAACTACCGCGGCCTGACGGCTGTTGGTCGTGTCTTCCAAGGCACCATCAATGCCAATGAACGCATCGCGCGCATCAAAACAGACGGCACAATCGTTTCTGAACGCATCCGCTACCTGCACGTACAAGAAGGCATGGCCCGCGTCGACGCTGAAGCAGTAGGTGCTGGTGACATCGTAACCATTGCCGGTTTGGAAGAAGTCTTTATTGGCGAAACCATCGCCGATGCAGAAAATCCAATTGCGTTGCCAGTCATCACCGTTGAAGAACCAACCGTCCGCATGACTTTTGGGGTCAACACCTCCCCACTCTCTGGCCGCGAAGGCAAATGGGGTAGCTCACGGAAGTTGCGCGAACGTCTCTTTGCAGAAGTGAAGCACAACGTATCGCTGCGCGTTGAAGAAACCGAAAGTGCCGACACCTTCTTGGTCTCTGGCCGTGGTGAACTTCACCTTGCGATTTTGATTGAAACCATGCGCCGTGAAGGCTTTGAGTTCCAAGTGTCTAGCCCTGAAGTCATTATCAAGACCGATCCAGAAACAGGCAAACGCACTGAGCCATACGAACAAGTTTTTGTTGAAACCTCAAGCGAAACTGTTGGGTCAGTTGTAGAGCTACTTGGCAACCGCAAAGGCGAAATGCAAAACATGGAAGACATGGGCAACGGCACCATTCGCGTTGAATACATTGTGCCAACGCGCAGCTTGCTCGGGTTCCGGCATCACTTCCTCACCGCAACGCGCGGCATGGGGATTTTGAACACGCTCTTCCACGGCTATGGGGATTATCAAGGTGTGTTGAAATCGAAGCCAAAGGGATCACTTGTGGCATTTGAAGGCGGCGTCACAAACACTTACGGCCTAAAGAATGCAGAACCGCGCGGCATCTTGTTTGTCGGCGTTGGGGTTGATGCATACCAAGGCATGATTGTTGGCGAACATCAACGCCCGGGCGATCTTGATGTCAACGTCTGTAAAAAGAAGAAGCTGGACAACATGCGTACCTCTTTCAAAGAAATCGACAACGACCTCACGCCACACCTCAACATGAGTCTTGATGAATGCATCGAATACTTGTCTGGGGATGAGTTGCTTGAAGTCACGCCAGAAAACCTGCGCCTGCGAAAACGCGTACTCAATGGCAATGAACGCGCCAAGATCTTGAAACAATCAAAGATCTAGACCGTTACGGCTTGCACAAATTGAAATCGAAAGCCCATCCCCGCGATGGGCTTTTTGTTTACTAAACGTACGCTGCAACACAATTGCCTTGTGCACAAACTTGTTATACTCTTTATTGACATGTCTAATTCAAACAGTTCAACAAAAACGATTCTTACATTAGGTGGCGTTGCCGCTGGCGCATTAGCCACGTATTGGTGGCGCAAACAACAGCAAGAGCTGTGTGCCGCCAGTTTTGAATACCCAGCTGGGATTGCGCTGATCACCGGTGCCTCAAGTGGGATTGGCGAAGCCTACGCCCGCAAACTCGCTGCCGTTGGCTACGACCTAATGTTAGTCGCGCGCCGTGAAGACCGGCTTGAAACGCTTGGCTCAGAATTGAGCGACGACTATGGCGTTGACGTGCAATACCTTGCCGCAGACTTATCAACGCAAGTTGGCATCAACAAAGTGGCGAAGTACATCCGTGATAGCGGCAATGTTTCATTCTTAGTCAACAATGCTGGCTTTGGCACGCTCACGACCTTTGAGCAGACCAAGCCAAACCTTGTCGACAAAATGGTAAAGCTGCACGTGCTGGCAACCGCAGCCCTGTGCCGCGCGGCATTACCAGCAATGATAGATCAGCAAGCCGGGTTTATTATCAACGTGTCATCAGTCATGAGCTACATGGCAGAACCAGAACACGCCAACTACTGCGCCACTAAAGCCTATATCACCACGCTTTCTGAAAGCTTAGACCGTGAAGTAAGCCCCCATGGCGTGGCCGTCCAAGCGCTCTGCCCTGGTCTCACGCGCACAGAATTTCATCAGGCTGAAAACTTTGAGTCATTCGATGCAAGCGTCTATCCAGACGTGATGTGGCAAACCACAGATGCGGTCGTAGACGCGTCATTGCAACATTTGCACACCAAACGCGGTGGCGTCTGTATTCCCGGTCCGCTCAACCAGGCCATCACAAGCGTCGCAAGATATCACAGCATTGCACCATTTCTGACAACGCTTTACCAAAAGATGACGGGTCAGGTATCATTACAGACAGATAGTACAGACTAATCAAATTGGGGATGGTTAGGTCCCGGTGGTCCTCGCGGTCTTCAACACCGTTGGCAGGTTGTTAAGCAAGTTGCGGTGGGTTCGACTCCCATCCTTCCCCGCCTAAGCTCAAAACGGCGCATCACAAAATGATGCGCCGTTTTTGATTTAAAAGCCGCAAGTCAAATTGGTTATCCACAATAGCAAAACATCACCTGCCGAAAAATGTTTCACGAATTTGTAAAACAAGAGAAGGGCATGTTAGTAATCAGGACTTGTTTCACAATTTTGTAAAACAAAGCGTGCGCACCTCAAAATGTTTTACAAAGCTGTAGAACATTTGCTGTACAGACGCGCATGTTCCACAACAGCCTGTAAAACATGCGCGTCAGGTCAGCAATCACATCACTGTTTTACAACAGCGTGAAACACGTTAGCGTGACCCAAATACCCGATTACCGGCCAGTTATAGGCGCTTTCTACATCTTTTATCGTTTATACACCTAACCGCTAAGTTTTATAACGATCTGCAAACAATATCCTTACAGCTAATTTATCGACACAATTCAGGCTATCTGGTTTCATTACAGTGTGTGAAACAAATCGCAAAAAAGAAGTTGTCGTTGCATTCTTTAATTAGTCGTTAGATTTGTTTCATTACCAAAAGTTATTTGTACTGTTGAAGTTCGGTGCTACAAATACCTAAGTTTTTCTTTGTAGGTATGGATTTTGGAAGATGTTATGAATTTTTTAGATGTATTGGAATTTAATCGAAAACACACACGAATGAAAACTGTACTACCGGTTTTTCTGGCGCTTATTCTCGCAATAAGCGTTGGCTTTCCCGTATTTGCAGCCCCCCATTCACAAGACACGACACCACCGGGCAAACAACCATTAGATCCAAACGCGGTAAATCCGAACCGTTGTTTTGCCGTCTCAGATGGTTACATTGACGACAATGGTGTCCAAGTGCAAGACAGCGACGCCGAAGACACGCTCGCGTTCCTCAACCGCGCAACCGGTAACACCAACTCAATCACCACGTTCTTTCCTAATACCGGCACCTTCAATATTGAAGCTGTCGCCTTTAGAAATGGCGCAAGCCCCCTCTACGCCGCCGACGCCGGTCGCATTGGTGCGCTCGATTTAGCAAGTGGTGCATTCACGTTTGTCGGTGATGTCGGTAGCGCAAGCGACGGTTACACCTTCCGCGATATAGACAGCCTCTCTTGGGATGTAAGCAGCGGCAGGCTATACGGCGTTGAACGCGTTGTCCCCGGCGCTGATCGGCTCGTTCGCTTAGATCCAGGCAGTGGCGCACTCGTCGCAGGCGAATTTGATGGCGCAGACTATGTAGAAGTTCAGCCACAAAATGGGTACCCAGACGTAGATGACATTGCAATTGACCCAATTACTGGCGTGTTCTACGCAATTCAAAATCGCGACGGTGGCCCAAGCCAACTTTCAATCCTTGACCAAACAAATGGTGAAACGCTCACCGTTGGCAGCTTTGTCCGCGCCGACTCTGGCTCTATCATTTCAGATATGGAAGGCCTGAGCTTCTTTAATGATGGGCAACTCTACGGCACAACCGGCAAGGCCTTCGAAGATCGCAACATTCTGTGGCAAATCAACGAAGAAACAGCAGTAGCCACACTGATTGGCGAATTCACCGAACGGCTTGTTGACGTTGAAGCATCAGACTGTCTCAGCTCACCCGGCTTCCTCGCCATTGAAAAACAAACCAACGGTCAAGACGCTGATCAAACACCGGGCGTCATTATCGCCGTTGACCAACCTGTCACGTGGGACTATCTCGTCCGCAATACGGGTGGGGTCGCCATCAACAACATCACCGTTGTCGATGACCAAGAAGGGCAAGTTTGCCAAATCGATAAATTAGAGCCAGGTCAAAGCAACACTGATGTTGGCGTGGCCTGTTCTATTGAAGGGACAGCGCAACGCGGTCAGTACACCAACGTGGCAACCGTCACCGGCACCGGTGATGACAACATCAACTACTCTAGCTCTGACGCTAGCAACTATGTTGGTGTTATTCCGGGTGTAGTGGGTGACTACGTCTGGCGCGATACCAACGCCAACGGCATTCAAGACGCTTTCGAGCTTGGTGTTGTCAACGCAACCGTAAAAATCTATCAGCCAGATGGCACACTGCTGAGCGAAACGCTCACCGATGCAAATGGCTTCTACATCTTTGATGACCTAATCCCAGGCGATTACTTCTTAGAATTTGATTTGCCAACCGGCTTTGACGGTTTTACCCAGCCAAACCAAACAGATGATCAGCCAGATAGTGACTCCCGCGACAGCGACGCAGATCCAACAACTGGCCGCACAGAAATCTTCACCATTGAAGAAGAAGGCCTTACCAATTTGAAATGGGATGCCGGTGTGCTTGGTGATGGGCTACCTGCCCAACTCGGGAACTTTGTTTGGGAAGACCGCAATGCAAACGGTGTCCAAGATGAAGGCGAACCGGGCGTTGCCGATGTAACCGTTGAGCTCTATCGCAGCAGCGGCGAATTACTAGACACGCAAACCACCGACGCCGACGGCCTTTACCTTTGGGACAGCCTCAGCCCCGGTGACTACACGCTCAAATTCATCTTGCCAGACGGCTACGAAAGCTTCACAAGCATGAACCAAGGCACCAGTGATGAACTTGACAGTGATCCCGACCCAGACACTGGCGAAACATCAATTATTCCATTGAGCTCTGGTGAAGAAGACCTGACGTGGGATGCGGGTATTTATCGCCAAACCGGATCAATTGCCGGTAGCGTTGTAGAAGACGCAAACGGTGACGCCGCATTTGATGAAGGTGACACCGCACTAGACGGCATCCGCGTAATCTTGCTAGATGAAGACGATAACATTCTGGATAGCACAACCACCAACGCCGATGGCACCTATACCTTTGAAAACTTGCCAGAAGGCAACTACACCATCAATGTAGACCCAGACTCACTACCGGACAATCTTGTGCCAGTCTTTGACCGTGACGAGACAGCCGACAACAGCACGACTGTAGAACTCACCGCTGGCCAAGCAATTGACGATGCAAACTTCGGCTTAGACTCAATTGGCGCCTCACTTGGTGATATGGTCTTCCTTGATCTAAACGAGAATGGCCTAATGGACGACGGTGAACCTGGGGTTGCCAACATCACTGTCGACTTGCTCGATGCCGATGGCGAAGTTGCCGCAACCACGACAACCAGCGATCTTGGGAAGTACAGCTTCACGGATCTGGCACCAGCCACCTATCGCGTTCGCTTTAGCTTGCCAGACAACAACTTCTTCAGTCCGCAAGACCAAGGCGCAGATGACGCCCTAGACAGTGATGTAGATCCTGAAACTGGCCAAACTGCCGATATTATTCTGACAGACGGCGAAGAAGACTTAACCGTAGACGCTGGCATTTTCGCGCAAGCACCTGCTGTGCAACTTACAAAAACCGTCATCGACAGCGCCGCAACATCTGATGCCTGTCCGGGTGAAGGCAACATCAACGCCCGTGTGGGGGATACAGTGACCTTCTGTTTTGTCATTCAAAATACAGGCAATACCTATCTCACTGATCTAACCCTAATCGACACGTTATTAGATGTAGAAATAGACATCACCGCTGAAGGCCTAGACGGCGCAGCGCTTGCCCCAACCGGCAACGTAAGCTACGCCCAAACCGTACAGCTTACTGAAGCGTTGCTCACCGCAGACAATGACGCTGACGACACAAAAATCACCAACGTCGCAACAGTGACCGGCAAAGTCTCAGACCCAGACGGCACATCAACATCAGAAACACCAGTTGAAGATGAAGACAGCGCCGTTGTTGATGTAGACCTCACCGTTAGCCTAGACGGCTTTGTCTTCAACGACACAGACGCCGATGGCATTCGTGAAACTGGCGAAGACGGCCTAGAAGAAATTCAAGTAACGCTGCTAGACGGCGACGGAAACGTTGTCGATACAACCGTCACCGATAGCAATGGCGATTACACCTTCGACAATTTACCAGCCGGTGAGTACGCAGTTCGCGTAGAAGGTCCAGCCGACTCACGCTTTAGTCCACAAGACCAAGGTGACGATGATGACATTGACAGTGACGTAGACCCAGATAGTGGCGAAACAACGCCAGTCACCATTACACAAGATGCTACACCAGCGCCATTAGGAGCCGGTGTGATTATTGACAACCCAGAGCTGACCCTTGAAAAAACGGTTCGCGCTGGTGGTGGCGATGCTAGTGACTGCCCAGGTAGCGCAACGCTCACCGCCCAAATTGGTGACACCGTGACCTACTGTTTCCGCATTAGTAATACCGGTAACACGCACTTCACCACCCTTTCCTTTGATGATCCACTCTTGGATCTAGACGTTGATATTTCAACAGAAGTTCTTGAAGGCGTGCCGTTGGCACCGGGTGCATCGGTCACTTATGCACTACAAACGCCAATTGAAGCAGATTGGCTCACTGAAGATAACGACTCAAACAATAATCAGATCACCAACACCGCCACACTAACAGGGACACCAACCACTGGCGATGGCACCGTGCTAGATGACCCAGTAACAGATACCGACTCTGCAATCGTCGAAGTACCCGCAACATCACTCGGTGATTTTGTTTGGGAAGACCTAGACGGTGATGGCATCCAAGATCCATCAGAACCTGGGGTCGATAACGTTGTCGTCATGTTGCTAGATGATGATGGCGACATGGTGCAACAGACCATTACCGACGACAACGGCGAATATATCTTCACCGAATTAGTCGCTGGGACGTATATGCTCAAGTTCACGGCGCCAACCGGGTACAGCTTTGTAGAACCGCGCCAAGGCGATCAAGACAACTTAGACAGTGATGTTGACCAAGACACGGGCAAAATCAACAACGTTGTGGTCCGTAATGGCGAATTCAATGACGATGAAGATGCGGGGCTAATCCGCGTTGCAAGCGTCAACGGGCGCGTATTCAATGATGCGAACGCTAACGGCGTGCGTGAAATTGGCGAAGATCCAGTTAGCAACGTCACAGTTGAATTGCTCAACGAAGATGGTGACATTGTGGAAACCACCACAACCGACTCCTCTGGCCGCTATGCCTTTGAAAACGTTGCGCCAGCAGGCTACTTTGTGCGCTTCCGCACGCCAGCAGGCTTTGAAATTACCACCCGCAATGCGGGGAACGATGACAGCCGCGACAGCGATGCTGACCCAAGCAACGGGGTAACAGAAGAATTCTCTGTAAACTCAGGCCAAGGCGTGGATGATGTGGATGCGGGGCTGGTACTGCCAAGCACCATTCGCGGCGTGGCATTTGATGACCGCGATGCAGACGGCATTCGCGACACCGGCGAACCGAGCTTAGAAGATATTGTTGTCCGATTGGTTCGGCCAGACGGCAGCATTGTTGCCAGCACCAACACTAGCGCAGACGGCAGCTACAGCTTCAGCAACGTCACACCTGGCGACTACTTTGTCCGCTTTGAAACGCGCGACGGTTACACCTTCACGCTAAAAGATCGTGGTGGTGATGATACAGAAGATAGCGATGTGGACCCATCTAACGGGCAAACTGACCTGATCAACCTAGACTCAGGCGAAACAGAAAGCAACATTGATAGTGGTTTCTACCGCCCTTCAAGCTTCCGTGGCACGGTCTTCCGCGATGCAGATCGCGACGGGATCTTCCGAAATGCCGACACGGTGCTCGGGAACTATGAAGTGCGCTTGCTAGACAGTGATGGCGGCGTACTCGCCACAACGCGCACCGATGGCGCTGGCAATTATGAATTTGCCAACCTGCGCCCTGGTAACTACAGCGTACAAGTGGTTGCAAACCTACCAAACCAAGAAGCATTTAGTCCGGCCAATCAAGGCGGCGATGATAGCATCGATAGTGACGTGGACAATCGGGGCCGCGTGGGGATTGAATTGCGCTCTGGCGATAGCATCTCTGATGTAGACGCTGGGTTGAGCATTGAAACGCCTGCCCCAACCGCAACACCAGTACCCGCACCGACAGCAACACCAATTCCAGCCCAAGTGGCCGGTGTCAATCTCAGTGCACCAACGCTCAACAAACAAGTGATTAGCGGCGGCAACGTGGGCACCAGCGTGAACGCAGAGCAAGCCGGTACAGAGCTAATCTACGAAATTACATTCGTCAATCAAAACTCAGCCGCGATTACAGACGTTGTCGTCCAAGATCGGCTGGCTGCAGAAACTGAATACATTAGTGCAACCTCAACCCGTGGCACAGTCGCTTACGACGCTGCAAACCACGTGCTAACAGCCAATGGCGGCACAGTCGCTGCCGGAGAACGCTTTACAGTACGTGTGACCGCACGCATCAAAGCCGGCACGCCAACGGGAACAATCATTCGTAACACGGCAACGCTTTCTAGCAGCGCCGGTGGTGCAACATCTAACGAAGTTCGCACAACTGTTGCCGCACTACGTATTCCAGAAACGGGCCAAGAAACGTTCGCAAGCGGACAATGGTTCCTCCTACTCTTCGTGGTTATCGTTGGGACTGGTGCAAGCTTATTCTTACATCGTAAGTTCAATAAGCAGCACTAGCTCAACTTCGTTACCTCATTCAACTCGAAAAAGACAGCTCCGGCTGTCTTTTTTGATTCCCATACTCTACCCAATTCCATCTTAATTTATCCTCCATAAATCCTTAATTTTCCAAGGTTGGTATTTGGTTATATTTAGAATGTAATTAGTTGTAAGTATAGGTACGTAACAGAAACAGTAATCGGGAACAAATAGGTATGAGACACAGATGGTACATAGGCGGACTTGCGCTGCTGCTTGCGATATTTGGGGCACTAAACAGCACCCAAGCCAGCTACGCCCAAGAAACCGACCCCCAAACAAATATACTAATCGCAATCAATGCGCAGCGTTCAAGCCTAGGGTTGGCCCCGCTGAGCATCAATGAACAACTTAACACAATCGCAATTATTCGCTCACAAGACATGGTGACTCGCCATTATTTCAGTCATCATGATCCAATTAATGGGCAACTCGTTATCTTGCCACTGGCACGCAACAATGGATTTTACTCATATTTTGGGGAAAACTTAGGCCGCACCACAGCGCAGTATAACCAAATCGATGATCAGCTTTTCCCCGCGTGGATGAACAGTCCCGCACACAAGGCGAATATCGAGGCCGATGTATTTCGCGAAGTTGGGATTGGCACCGCATATGACAGTACAACCGGGCATTGGGTCGTAACCTTGCTTTTCTCTGGTTAGCTTACTCCACGCTAACAGCACAATGCCAAAGGCCGCCACAAGTTGTGGCGGCTTTTTTATTTAAGCCAAGCCCACTTGAACGCGCTAAAATAAGGGTGTGGACCATCAAATAAAGCCGCGCGCTGCCATTCTCAATACGCCTTATGATCAACACGGTGCGCCCGATTACGCCGAGCTACAGGCCCGCGGTGTAACGCCATCCCAGATCATTGATTTCAGCGTCAATTCAAATCCATTTGGAACGCACCCTAAAATTCAAAATGCGGTTCAAAACGTCAGCCTAGAGCGCTACCCAGATCGTGACTGTTTGGCGTTGCGCCATGCGCTCAGCAGCCATCTTTCACAAGCTAGCACCCAGCCCATTACAACAGCGCATTTGGTGGTTACAAACGGCACCGCCGAGTTGATCGCCCTACTCACAAACGCCTATCTGACAGAACAAGACAGCGCCCTAATTTGCGCGCCAACGTTTGGCGAATATGCGCGCGCCGTAAAGCTGCGTGGTGCAACCGCGCAATACTATTGGGCAACCGCACAAACCAACTACGCATTTGAAATTGACGCCATTCAAGCAAATTTGAGCGCCGCGCAACATAAGCTGTGCTTTATTTGTAACCCCAACAATCCAACGGGCAACAAGTTACCCATTGCAGATCTCTTAGGATTAGCAGCGCAGTTCCCGCAAACGCTGTTTGTGATCGATGAGGCGTATTTCAATTTCATGCGCAACGCAGAGCGATTTACACAAGTTGTAACACGCAATATCATCGCGATGTGTTCGATGACCAAAGAATATGCCATCGCTGGCCTACGGCTCGGATATGGCGTTGCACACCCAGAAATAGTTGATGCCGTCTCCCGTACCCGCCCCCCTTGGAGCGTAAACAGCATGGCCCAAGCCGCAGGCATTGCCGCAATTGATAGTCATGCTGCTGTCGTAGCGCAATTGGCACAGCTCCAACAGTTGAAGCAAACCTTGGCCGCAGCGCTTGAAGCTCAAGGCTGGACCGTTTTGCCAAGCGCAACAAATTATTTTCTAGTGCAAGTTGGCAACGCAAAGGCCGCCCGTAATTTTCTAATGCAGCGCAAGCTGCAAGTGCGAGACTGCACCTCATTTGGGTTGCCCGCCTATATTCGAATTGCAGCGCGGCTGGCGCATGAAAATGAACAGCTGATTGCAGCGCTTGCTGCTTATAAAAAAACGGAGCATCAATGCGATTCTATTTTGCCCTAGTGTTAAGCCTCGCATTACTCGCTGGCTGCCAACCTATGGAGCAAGCAGCAATTTCTGACGCAGATACCGCCAAGCGACCAACTGCCGACGTCACAGCGGTCTCCATGACTGGCGCTGAAAACGCGTATCAATTTCAAGTCACCATCAGCAGCCCAGACACTGGCTGCGATCAATATGCAGACTGGTGGGAAGTGTTAGATCTCGCGGGCAATCTGCTATATCGGCGCATCTTGGCCCACAGCCATGTGGAAGAACAGCCCTTCACCCGCAGCGGCGGTCCAGTAGCCATCAGCAAGACGCAATCCGTATTGGTAAGAGCCCACCTCAACACCGGCGGATATGGCACCACATTTATCGGCTCTGCAACCGATCCATTTACACTTACTACCGATTATGTCGGTTTCGCAACAGAAACAGAGCATACAGGCCCCTTGCCGGGCAATTGTGCATCCTAAACACGCAATATGACAAACAACGACTCTCCCTTTGCCCATCTAGAAAACATGACCGATCCATTTGCCCATCTTGCTGATGTTGAATTCAATGGGCGTAAACTGAAACTGCCGCCCCCTATTTTTGTCGACATGCAATCAGAAGTGCGCGCTGTTGATCTCGAAACAAAAACAATGCGCGTTCGATTTCCACAAATGGAGCGCTATCAAAATCCAGTTGGCATTACCCAAGGCGGCATAATTGTGACCATGATGGACAACACCATTGGGCCACTTAGCTATATGATTGCGCCAACCAGCCTGACCACGCAACTCAACACCACCTACCTTAGGCCAGCCTTACCAAGCTATGCTTACATCGAAGTTTTAGGCGAGGTTACAGAGCAAACTCGAAATCAATTATTTTTAAAGGCCACAGCATTCGAACCTAGTGGTAAAATACTGGCGTTCGCACACGCAACGTGTCGCGTTCTCGGTAGCTGACTTCTTGTCTAAACCAATTTGAAAACGAATATTGCCAATTTCTTGACAAGTTATTTTCAAATGCATAGAATATAGGTCGGTTGCTAAACAGCTGTGTAAGCCGGGGTAGCTCAGTTGGTAGAGCAACGCACTGAAAATGCGTGGGTCCCCAGTTCAAGTCTGGGCCTCGGCACCATTGGCTGGTTAGTTAGTTATGTTAGTAAGCGGGCGTGGCTCAGTGGTAGAGCATCTCCTTGCCAAGGAGAGGGTCACGAGTTCGAATCTCGTCGCCCGCTCAGAACAAAAGCAGATGGTTACAACCCATCTGTTTTTTTCTTAAATTGGCGACGTGGCCGAGTGGTTAGGCAGAGGCCTGCAAAGCCTTGTACAGCGGTTCGAACCCGCTCGTCGCCTCAACAAAGAAACGACTTCCATTGTGAAGTCGTTTTTATTTTAAGCACCCTATCCGCACTCACGTTATAATCCAACTAATGAATCTTGCAGAACAATTTCAGAGTTATTTCCAACGTGGCAATGCCAACAAAGGAAAAAAATACGACCAGCTCAATGGGCAAAAAATCGATTATGCCTATTCCATCTTCTGGACAAAAATTGCCCGCGACTGGGATAAAGCGCGCAAAGCCACCATTGGCGCGCGGGTAGATGCCTTAATTGCATCGCCAGAATTCAAAAACAACCCGCTAAAGCGCGTCTATTTTATTGAAGATCTAGATGAATTTGAGCATGCTGGCGCTAGTTTGCTGGCCCTGCAAAAAGTGCTTGCCGCCTTTAAGAACATCGACTAGCCTTTTGTCTCAACTCTACAGCATCTATCTCCATATCCCGTTTTGCCGGGTACGCTGCGCGTATTGCGATTTCAACACCTATGCGGGTCTTGAGTCGCTTATGGCAGATTACACCAATGCGCTATGTGCCGAAATTGCGCAAGTCGCCGCAAATACGCCAGCTGATGTGCAAATCCATACCATCTTCTTTGGTGGCGGCACGCCAACGCTATTACCCGCGACGCTGTTTGTTCAAATTCTCAACACGCTTACGAGTAGCTTCTCGCTCACAACAGACTGTGAAATCTCAACCGAAGCAAATCCGGGCACTGTCGATCTTGCTTATTTGCAGGCCTTACGCAGCGCGGGACTTAATCGCATTTCGTTCGGGGTGCAGTCTGCGCAAACGGAAGAGCTCAAATTACTAGACCGGCTGCACTCATTTGACGATGTTGTCCGCGCCGTCGCCAATGCGCGCACGGCAGGCTTTGATAATCTCAACCTTGACCTGATCTTTGGTTTACCCTACCAATCCATGGCAAGCTGGCAAAATACGCTGGCACAAGTCTTAGCGCTAGACCCCGAACACTTCTCGCTATATGCCCTAACCCTAGAACATGGCACCCCCATGAAAGCGTGGGTAGAAGATGGCATTTTGCCAATGCAAGATTCTGATTTAGCCGCCGAAATGTACGAACACGCCAGTGCCACGCTCAACGCAGCTGGCTATGCACAATACGAAATTTCTAATTGGAGCAAGCCGGGCCTGCAATGCCGCCACAACCTGCAATATTGGCACAATGCGCCCTACTTCGGTTTTGGCGCAGGTGCGCACGGATCGGTTGCCGATTGGCGCTATTCTGTGGTGCGGTCGCCACAAAACTACATCAAACGCATGCAGCTTACGCGTGAACCAGCGTTTCCGTTCTCAAACGCGCTGATTGAAAAAAGCGAAATTGATGCAGAAACCGCCATGAATGAAACCATGATGCTGGGTCTGCGCCTAACCCAAGCCGGTGTTTCCGCTACTGAGTTTGCCAATAAGCACGCGCACGCTTTAGAGCAAGTTTACGGTTCAGAATTGAAACGGCTAACTCAATTAGGCCTGCTAGAACAAGTTGATGATCGGGTCCGGATCACCGAAGATGGCCGCTTATTAGCAAACGAAGTGTTTCGGCATTTTGTGTAGCCAACGCCCCTGCATTTCGTCTACAATCGTATAAGCCTATTGCATTATTTTTTAGCCAACGCACGCAGTAGGATTGATTATTATTTATGTTCAATTTACCGGATACAACCAAAAGAACTGAAACCAACGCCAAAATGGCGCAGCTCGTAGACCAAGTGATGGCGGTTTCAGACACCACGGTGGGTCGCAATGAAGACTTTGAAGTGCGCTACCGTGGCCAACTCACCCGCGACTCTGAAGAAGCCTTTGACTATCTAGAAGCAGAGTTCAAGGCGCTCAAGCACACCCCTTGGTTCCGAATTGAAGATGGTGTACACGTGATCTATGCAATCAGTGGCGTTGTCAATGTTAAAGAAGGCAAGCCCATTCGCAACCTGATCCTATTCATCTTGACTGCGATCACAGTCTTACAAACAGGCGCAATGCACCAGTTAGGGCATGAAGGCATCGTCGTTGAAACCTTTGGCGAAATGTTGCAAATCAGCCTAACGCAAATTTATAAAGGCTGGCCATTTGCCGTCAGCCTATTAGCCATCTTGCTTGCGCATGAATTTGGGCATTACTTTGCGGCACGTTATCACAAATCACCAGCGTCTTTGCCGTTCTTTATTCCGTTCCCGTTTTCTCCTTTTGGAACGTTTGGCGCAATTATCAGCATGAAGGCACCCATCAAAAATCGAAAGATTTTGACCGATATTGGCGTTGCCGGCCCGTTTGCAGGGTTTATCGTGGCCTTACCTGTGCTCTATATTGGCATTTCACTTTCAGAACTGTCGGTTGTTCCGCAAGAAGCAGTGTTAGAAGGCAATTCGATTGTGTACTTATTGATGAAGTATTTGGTACATGGAGAGTTGTTGCCACGCCCGGTGACCTATGGAGAAATGAATCCGCTCGTATGGTGGGCCAGATTCTTCTTTACTGGGCAACCATTGCCAATTGGCGGGCCAGACATCCTAATGCACCCCGTAGCTTGGGCCGGCTGGGCCGGTATACTGGTAACCGGGCTCAACCTATTGCCAGTGGGGCAACTCGATGGTGGCCATGCTGCAAGCGTATTATTTGGAAAAAAGGCGTTGTTCTTTGTACCAGTGGTAATCGCACTACTCGTACCGCTCGCATTTTTCTGGATTGGCTGGTGGCTGTGGATTGGGCTAATCCTTTTGATGGGTCGCCAGAAAGCACCGCTGTTGGATGAAATCACACCGGTCAATCCGATGCGCAAAGCCTTAGCCATCGGCGCACTCGTATTGTTTGTATTGGTCTTCACGCCAATTCCTTTACAAGGTCTATAAACATGGCAAAAAAGAAGACGCGTGCGCCCAAGCGCCCTGATCCAAACTACGTAGCAGACATCGTGCAGCGGTTAAAAGACGCGCATCCAGACGCCCATTGCGAGCTAAATTACGAGACGCCACTGCAGCTATTGTTAGCCACAATTCTATCGGCGCAGTGTACTGACGTACGCGTTAACAAAACCACGCCAGCGCTATTTGAAAAGTACCCAGACGTAAAAGCGTTTGCTGAAGCGGACATTACGGATTTAGAAGAAATGGTGCGCCCGACTGGCTTTTATCGCATGAAGGCCCAGCGTCTGCAAGAAAGCTGCCGCCGCATCTTGACCGAATTTGACGGAGAAGTGCCCGATTCAATGGATGCGCTATTGTCATTAGCAGGCGTGGCGCGCAAAACGGCCAACGTTGTTCTGGGCGAGATTTTCAACAAAGCTGAAGGTGTTGTCGTTGATACACACGTAAAACGGCTCGCGAACAAGTTTGGCTTTACAACGCACCAAGACCCGGTCAAGATTGAAAAAGACCTGATGGCCATCATTCCGCAAGAGGATTGGGTCAAAATTTCACACATACTTATTTTTCATGGACGCCGCATTTGCAGTGCACGCAAGCCAGATTGTGCCGCGTGTACGCTCAATGACATCTGTCCAGCCTCAGAAGTGGATGTTCTCTCACTATGACAACGCAACCAAAATTACCCGATTCCCTGAGCGATGTAATCTGGCAAGGGCCAGAAACCATGCGCACCAAAGACTCTGGTCTCGTGCATTATGTGCGCATTCCTGAAAATGCGACGCGTTCGCAACCCGCCCCAACCGTTTTGCTGGTGCATGGACGCGCTGGTGATGAATCTGTGATGTGGGTGTTTGAGAAAGCCATCCCAGCCAACATGGCAATTGTAAGCGTACGGGCGCCGTATGTAGATCCAAACGATGGGGGCTATGCCTGGTTCAACACGACCGAAACGGGCGGCCGCCAAGTGCCGGTAACAGACGACGTAATCGGTTCTGTTGAGACGCTAGCCAAATTTACGCGCGCGATCTCACAAATTTATCCCATCAATGGCGATCGCATCATTGCGTTTGGCTTTAGCCAAGGTGCCGCAATGATCAGCGCGCTGTCATTCTTCGAGCCAGATTTATTACACGGCATCGCCCCACTTGCGGGGTTTATGCCACTGCCGTCATCTTTACTACCAGATGCAGATCTAGATGGCTATCCAGTGTTTATGGCGCATGGAGAAAAAGACGAAGTCATTCGCATGAAGTCTGCCCAGCGCAATAAACAAATTCTTGAAAGTGCCGCAGCAGAAGTGGAATGGCGCACTTACAATGTGGGCCACAAACTACCCATTCAGGGTATTCGTGATCTAGGCAAATGGCTTGAGAAATTTGCCTAACGCCACAACTGACACCAACTTAACTAAAAAACGGTAGGCGCTGCCTACCGTTTTTTGTTTCTATCAACCGCCTAGCTTATTCGCTAGCGGCCTGCATCAATTGCTGAATGCGTGCAATCATACTGGCCGGATCTGGATGCAACCCTTCAATAAGCAGTGCATTTTCATACACTTGATCAATCATCACGCTAAGCAATTCACCTGATGCTGGCAGCTCGGCGACCTTTTTCAAGATAGCGTGGCTTGGATTGAGTTCCAAAATTTTCTTTGGCACCTCATAGTCTTTATCCATCATGCGTTGCATACGCTGCATTTCTTGGTTCATCGCGCCTTCCATATCAACCAAGCGTGCCGGTGAGTCAGATAAGCGTTCAGTTGTGCGCACATCTTCTACGCGTTCACCAAGATGGGTCTTGAAGCGCGCAATGACCTCAGCCAAGCTGGCATCTTCGAGCGCATTGGCGGTGTCTTCAGCGGCTGCATCGGCGTTCGCTTCTGGCAATTCAGTGTCAGCAGATGCGACGTTCTTGAACGCCTTGCCTTCAAATTCCAACGCGTTTTGCGTCATAAACGGATCGACTGGGTCAGAGAACAGCAAAACCTCGTAGCCGTTTTTACGGAAATAATCCAGATGCGGACTACGTTGGATCGATTGCGCGTCATCACCAAGGATGTAATACACTACGTCTTGCCCCTCAGGCATGCGCGCAACATAGTCTGCTAATGACGTCCAAGCCTCAGTTTCAGTAGTCGTTTTGAAGCGCAACAATGGTAATAGTTTTTCAACTTGCTCTGGGTCTGTCGCGACACCTTCCTTTAAAAAGATGCCCATGCTTTCCCAGAACGGTGTATAGACTTCAGCATCTTTGGCCATGCTCTTGAGCTCACGCAAAATCTTTTTGGTGATTGTGCTTTTGAGCTTGCCAATAATCGGGCTAGCTTGGACACTTTCGCGCGATACGTTGAGCGGCAAATCTTCGCTATCGACTACCCCTCGAATAAAGCGGAAATAATCCGGCAGCAGATCCTTCGTGTAATCTTGGATCAAAACCTTCCGGTTGTAGAGCTTGAGTCCGTCTTCACGGCGCAGGCTCATCATGCTTGGCTCAGCGCTATTTGGAATAAAGAGCAAGCTGTAGAGTTGCACAGGCGCATCTGCAACATAGTGAATTGTATGGCGTGGCTCTTGAAAGTCAAAGGTTAGTTGCTGATAGAAGTTCTTGTAGTCTTCAGCTTCAACTTCGCGCGGTGACTTACGCCACAGTGCGGTTTGTTGATTGACAGGTGCCTTTTCTGCATCATCATCTTCAGCATCGGCCTTGACGACGTAAATTGGAAATTCTACATAGTCTGAATGTTGCTTGATGATTTGGCGAATTTTGAAGAACTCAGCAAACTCAGTCGCGTCTTCTTTTAGTTGAATTTCAATCTTGGTGCCACGCGCTGCTTGTTCAGCGCTCGTGATGGTGTATTCATCGCCACCGTTTGAAATCCAAGTTGCGGCTTCAGCATCTGGCTGCATTGAACGTGATGTCACGCGGACTTCATCGGCCACCATAAATACAGAGTAGAACCCAACCCCGAAGCGCCCGATGATATCGGAAGCATCTTCGCCACGCTCTTTGGCAGCATCTAAAAATGCACGTGCCCCAGAGCGCGCAATCGTCCCGAGGTTTTCACGCAATTGATCGGCGGTCATACCAATGCCACTATCTTGAATAGTGAGCGTTTTCTTTTCTGAATCAACTGTTAATGTGATCGCCAATTCAGCATCGGCATCATGCACATTTTTATTGGTCAGCTGCTCAAAACGAAACTGATTGATCGCATCTGACGCATTAGAAACCAACTCTCGAAGAAAGATTTCGCGCTCTGTGTAAAGAGAGTGAATCAGGATATCAAGTAATTGGCGAATTTCTGCTTTGAATTGAACTTTTTCTTCCATTTTAGGAACCTATTGAACTGATAACGAGAGCGTCATCTTTTTAGATATGTTGACTAGTGTTTAGCAAAGTCACTGGCGATAAACGATAATTGAGATGGGCAGACCCGCAACAACACGCTATGATTAACGATAATGGGAACTTACCCATCCAAGATTTTAACGAACAATTGTTAATAAAATGCAAGAAAAGAAACGCCAATTAAGAACACATCTAAAGGGCTTGCTGCCGCTGAAATGCCCGCACTGTAGAAAAGGCGATCTCTTCACAGGCATGTTCAAAATGCCAGCCTACTGCACCTATTGCCGCGTGCTGCATGAACGCGAACACGGCTATTTCACCGCAAGCATTTACATTGGTTACGGCATTTATATGGCAATTTTCTTTCCAATTTTTGTGGTGCTGATGCTTATCGATTCAAGTATTTATGGCTGGATTGCCTTCTTTGTGGCGATGACATTTTTCATCCCGTTTATCTTCCGCTACTCGCGTGGAATATGGCTGTATATGGATGAGTGGCTAAATCCACGTGCCAACGAGCCGAAATATAAGGCCCCATCAAATCAATAACAATTACAAAAAGAGCGTTGGGCATTGCCAACGCTCTTTTTTATAGTCTCAAGCGGTTAGTGTCTGAAGTGGCGCGTGCCAGTGCAAACCATGGCCAGACCCAATTTGTTTGCCATCTCAATACTCAAGTGATCACGCTTGGAGCCACCCGGTTGGATGATTGCCGTAATGCCATAACTATGGGCAGCTTCGACACAATCTGGGAACGGAAAGAACGCATCTGAAGCCATAACTGCACCTTTTGTTGCATCTCCAGCCCGTTGCGCAGCAATATGCACACAATCAATCCGATTCGGTTGACCACCACCAATCCCAATGGTGGCTGTTCCCTTAGCAAATACAATCGCATTTGATTTAACATGCTGGCAGCTAAGCCAAGCAAATTTCAGCGCAGCAAGCTCTTCGGCTGTTGGTTGGCGTTCAGAAACAACCTTCCATTCCGTACTAGCGGGATCGCCAACATCCAAAGTCTGGCTTAGAAAGCCAGCATTGACAGATCGTAGCTCGACGCTAGGCGCAAGCGCTGTGGTTGACATCTCAAGCAGGCGTAAGTTCTTACGTGTGGCTAGCACAGCAAGCGCATCTTCTGTAAACCCTGGCGCGACAATACACTCCACAAATAAATCACCCAACTGATTTGCGATCGCGGCATCAAACGGTTTATTCGTGGCGATGATGCCACCGAACGCAGAAACGGGGTCACAGGCAAGCGCAGCCGGATAAGCCTCGGCCAGCGTATTGGCAGACGCCACACCGCAAGGTGACAAATGCTTCACAATGACAACCGTCGGATCAGTAAAACTAACTGCGGTTCGCCAAGCGGCATCAAGATCCAAAATGTTATTGTGAGAGAGGGCCTTTCCTTTTAAAAGCGTTCCCCCAAGCGGGCCGTTTTGGCCATTCCAGTTATATAACTCTGATTGTTGATGTGGATTTTCGCCATAGCGCAGCACGTCTACGCGTTGTGCCTGTAGCGTTTTTACATCAGTTCCACCAAAGTAAGCCGAGATGGCGGTATCATAATGTGCGGTCATCAAAAAGCCTTTGACTGCCAATTTCTTGCGTTCAGTTTCACTGATGTCGCTACCAGCCTCGAGCACGCTCAATACTGCGCCATAATCTTCAGGATCAGTCAGAACGGTCACGCGTTGATAATTCTTGGCTGCAGCCCGGATAAGCGCAACGCCCCCAATATCAATATTTTCAATGGCATCTTCTAGCGTTGAGTCAGGATTAGCAACCGTTGCTTCAAATGGGTACAGATTGGCAGCAACCAGATCGATGTAGTCCCATTCAAACTGGCGCAGTTGATTCTTATCTTGCGCTGTGCCACGGGCCAAAATGCCACCGTGAATTGCTGGATGTAAGGTCTTAACCCGGCCTGCCAAAATTTCAGGAAAGCCAGTGTAGTCAGCCACATCAATCACAGGGATACCATTCTCACGTAGCACACGCGCCGTGCCACCAGAGGCAAGCAATTCCCAGCCAAGGTTGTGCAAGCCAGCCCCAAAGGACACAAGTTCGCGTTTGTCAGACACCGTTAGCAGCGCCCGCTTTTGTTGTTTTTCGGTCGTCATTTTTATCAATCCTGAATTCGTACTTATAAAAGTAAAAGAAGAGGCCAACGCTATAAAACGTTGCCAATCGGCAGCACGCGCAAATCAGCACATAAACGGCTGGTAAGTGCGGCACAAAGCGCGCTTCATTTAAAGGTATGGCATACTGCTGACAAAATTATCACACAGCATGCCAAAAATTTATTGCGCATTCAGCCAGAGATTATTGCAGTAGATCTCGGCGGAATTGTGTGTTGTAGAGATCAGCGTACAGGCCATCTAAGGCGAGCAGCTCTGAATGCGTGCCTTGTTCAGCCACCTGCCCTTTGGCAAGCACCACAATTTTATCGGCGGCCAAGATCGTGCTGAGGCGGTGCGCAATAACAATGCTGGTGCGGTTTTCAAAAAGCGGCTCTAACGCTTGTTGAATAAGATACTCGCTTTGCGAATCTAGCGAAGACGTTGCTTCATCTAAGATCAGCACTTGCGGGTCTTTCAGCACAACCCGCGCAATTGCCATTCTTTGTTTTTCCCCACCTGATAAGCGATAGCCGCGCTCACCAACAATCGTGTCAAAGCCATCGGGCAATTCACTAATGAACGTATAAATATTGGCGATTTTGCAGGCGTTGATGAGTTCTTCTTCTGAGGCACTGGGATTGGCGTATAACAGATTTGCCCGTAGTGTGTCATGAAACAGATATGTTTCTTGGGTTACCATGCCAATATTGGCGCGCAGCGACTCAGTTTCGAGCGATCGCAAGTCGTGCCCGTCTAATGTAATAGCGCCATCGGTTGGGTCATACAGCCTTGGCACGAGGTAAGTCAATGTGGTTTTACCTGCGCCGCTAGGCCCAACTAGCGCAACTAACTGACCCGGCGCAACCGTAAAGGAGACGTTTTCAATTGCCCAGTCTCGGCTACTTGCGGCCTGGTAATCTGGCAATTGCCCCTGCATCCCCATATTGGCATAGCTATCGCGCCCCATCCGTTTTTGTGAGGCTAACCCGGCAAACACTTTCGAGGCCGCATCTTGTTCAGACTGATATCGAAATGACACGCCTTCAAACGCAATCGCGCCTTCTGCCGCTTTCAAAACCGTTGGATTGGCCTGCTCAGCAATTTCAATTGGGATATCGAGCACTTCAAACACGCGTTCAAAACTGACAAGTGATGTGGCTAATTCGACTCTTGCATTCGAAAGTTCGGACACTGGGCCATACAATTTCGCCAGATACGCCGCAAAGGCAACAACCGTCCCAACGGTAAACGCATCTTGTAACACTAAATATCCACCAAACCAAAAGACTAACGCCGTGCCCAAAGATGCAACTAATCCCAGCCCCATAAAGAACCAGCGCCCCACCACGGCGGATCGTACGCCAAGTTCGGCAACTTCATTGCTATGGGCTTCAAACTTTTTGTACATCGAATTCGTCTGCCCAAAAATCTTCATCAGCAGCGCGCCACTAACGTTGAGCGTTTCATTCATGTGCGCACTCATCTCAGCATTGACGCGCATTCCGTCACGCGTAATGCCACGTAACACCCCACCCATGCGGCGCGCGGGCAATACAAATAAGGGAAACAACACAATTGAGACCAACGTTAGCTGCCACTGCAATGCAAACATCACCGCCAGCGCAACCACTAGCGTGATTGAATTTGTGATGAGATTGATCAGCGTGCCAGTAATCGCACGTTGCGCACCGACAACATCGTTATTGAGGCGCGCCATAATCTCGCCAGTTTTTGTGTTTGTAAAAAAGCGCAGCGACATGCTTTGCAAGTGCTTGTACAGCCCTTGGCGCAGATTGCGAATGAGGCCTTCACCAATCTCGGAGCTAAATTTGCGTTGCGCCACATTTAGTAACCCGCCAAATAACGGCACAACCACTAGCCACAACGCAAGCCGGTTTAATAACCCAAAATCACGATTGGGCAACGCCACATCAATCAGCTCACGCGTGAGCAATGGCGGAATCATTTGCAAGCCAGTTTGAAACGCAATCGCCACCAGTAGGATCACGATCTTGCCCCGAAATGGCGCGGCATATTCTAAAACGCGCCGAATAAGCGCCCGACTAATTGTTGGAACGCTGCGCTCATCTGAGCCATAAATATAACGGTACCAATTACCAAGGTTTGCTGAAAACATATCGATTTTGAGGAGTGTTGACCAAATGACAGACAGTAATGCCGTCACACATTTTGAGATATTCCAATCAGATTTGGAATATTTTTTATCTAAAAAAACAGAGGTAAGTATTTGTCTGCTTTAGTATTTTATAACTGCCAAGATTTAGAAACTCGAGTCTTTTATGCGAATCTGCGGCAAAAAAACGCACATCTGTGACGAAATTACGTAATTCAATCTAAATTTATACTACTTTATAAGTAAAAATAAACCCTATATTGTGTAGACTTTGCCGTGCAAGAGAGCAGCACTGCACAAAATGCTCTATAGATTAGTTTTCAACGTCGTACAAGAAGTATTCAAAAATAATCAAATTCAAAACCTGTTCGCACAACAATTACATAATTTATTCTCGTATCGCCATCATGATGTCGGATCAAAGTTTTCATTATTGAACGAACCGACATATTTCCGCAGATGTTATCGCTAGCGCGCGAATTTACCCCGGGGCGCGCAAAAGCAGCTGACATACTGCATTCTCAAGTCTGTAGGAAACACTTTTAGTCATTAGGTAAGGAGTACGAAGATGGCTTTCTCACTGACCCGTAAAGGGACAATTAAGTTGGCTGCGTTAGTCGCAGTAATGTTTGTTTTGATGTTCGGCGCATTGCCAAACACATTTGCTGCCGGTTCTGGCCCAGACGGCCACGACTGCGACCCAAATGCACGCATGTATAACGGTGTCGACGTTCGCCGCGTTCAAGCTGGCGCAGTTTACACTGACAACACCAGCATGCGCTTGCACAGCACCTGTAACACACCTGTTGTTGCATTCCTAGACGCTGGTAACGGCGTCAAACTATATCTCGCCAAAGGCGAATTGATGGCATTCACCAACGTTGCAACGCTCAACCGTGCAACCAACGGCGAAGTCACGATCCCAACCTATGATGGGATGGGCACAATCACAATCAAACCATTGCAATGGGGCATCCTTCACGTACAAGTGAACCACCCAACCCAAAACAATGGCATGCCAATGGACGGCACAATTATGTGGGGCCACTACGAGTGCCCAGCATCCTAGTTAGTCACTAGCTAGACATCTCTGGGCTAACGCAGAGCATAAAAGTTAGCATTTACGCAAGCATATCGGTGAAAATCGGATGCACTGGAATACCCTCTCTCATTCCAGCGTATCCTTAATGAGACAAGCGGTGACGGGTAGCGACGTCACCGCTTTTCATTTAAGAAGCGCCTCGCTGCTGCGCTCCACTCGCTACGCAAACACCTTCATTTTACCCCTTTTAGCATTCGCAACGGCCTGAGAAAACCAAGTCACACAGTCATCTTTGCACGCAGCGGAGCCACTTGCGGCAGGTCTAAACCTTGGTGCGATCCAACCAGATCACAAAGCAAGAGAAGCCTCAGTCAAATTTTTCGTGCATACTGCGCCGTTTTGCTAGCTAAACAATACAACCTTATTGAAACACTAGATGACATTTCAGTTTTGACGGTTATTGCCCAGATAGTTAGCGTAACGCGCAAACAAGGATTTGGTGATTTTTCGCCAAATTCAAGAGGTGCTCGTGCATATTTGCGAATTTTTGCCAACTTAGTATTTATAAACACATGCCCAATATGGGATATCGTGTCTGAAAAATCAGTAACAATTGCTCTTAACTCAAGAATATCTGAAGAAAAAAGCCCATTTATGATGACTTTTCGTAATTCAAGCTGAATTCGTACTAGCTTATAAGGATATTTAAACTATTTATTGTGTAGACTTTGCCGTGCAGGAGAAAGAGATCAGTTTTACAGCACTAGCAAATAGTGTTGCAACGTAGTACAAGACACATTGACCAATATCCAAAAATCAAGTCTCTCAATATTACAACTCAATATTTATTCCATGTTGCCATCATGATGTCGGATCAAAGTTTTCATTATTGAACGAACCGACATATTTCCGCAGATGTTATCGCTAGCGCGCGAATTTACCCCGGGGCGCGCAAAAGCAGCTGACATACTGCATTCTCAAGTCTGTAGGAAACACTTTTAGTCATTAGGTAAGGAGTACGAAGATGGCTTTCTCACTGACCCGTAAAGGGACAATTAAGTTGGCTGCGTTAGTCGCAGTAATGTTTGTTTTGATGTTCGGCGCATTGCCAAACACATTTGCTGCCGGTTCTGGCCCAGACGGCCACGACTGCGACCCAAATGCACGCATGTATAACGGTGTCGACGTTCGCCGCGTTCAAGCTGGCGCAGTTTACACTGACAACACCAGCATGCGCTTGCACAGCACCTGTAACACACCTGTTGTTGCATTCCTAGACGCTGGTAACGGCGTCAAACTATATCTCGCCAAAGGCGAATTGATGGCATTCACCAACGTTGCAACGCTCAACCGTGCAACCAACGGCGAAGTCACGATCCCAACCTATGATGGGATGGGCACAATCACAATCAAACCATTGCAATGGGGCATCCTTCACGTACAAGTGAACCACCCAACCCAAAACAATGGCATGCCAATGGACGGCACAATTATGTGGGGCCACTACGAGTGCCCAGCATCCTAGTTAGTCACTAGCTAGACATCTCTGGGCTAACGCAGAGCATAAAAGTTAGCATTTACGCAAGCATATCGGTGAAAATCGGATGCACTGGAATACCCTCTCTCATTCCAGCGTATCCTTAATGAGACAAGCGGTGACGGGTAGCGACGTCACCGCTTTTCGTTTTAAAACGACTGATTAGTGCAACCCCAAGACATCACTAAAAAAGCGAATAGTTTGTGTTTCTGCCCAAAATCGCGTTGCATCGGCAGCAGTTGTGTTTGCACCAACAAAGCCGATGTGCCCGCCAAATGTGGGCAGCAATGGCACAATATTTTGATTAGCATAAACGCGCTGCGGAATTGATGGCGCAAAGAACGGGTCATCTTGCGCGCGGATAAGCAATGTTGGGATAGTGATTGTGTCGATTCTATTTAGCGCACGGGTATGTGTATAGTATGCTTCAGCATTTGCATAGCCGTTAAGCGGACCAGTGCACACGTCATCAAACGCATAGAGTGAGTTGACGGTTAACCCATCTCGAAAAGGCGTTATGTCTGGAAATTTCTCTAGCCGCAGCTTGAGCTTTTTCTTGAGCGAGCGCAAGAAATAACGATCGTACATCCAATTGCTTGACCGGCCAAAATACTGAATATCGTCTACCAAATCAACTGGCGGTGAAATCACCCCACACGCCACAACGTTCGCTGCCCGAAAGTCAGACCCAACATAGTTCAGGATGATATTCCCGCCCAGCGAAAACCCGGCAACGACAATTTTTGCTTGCGGATATCGCTGCGTTAGTTTGGTGACTAAAAACGTCACATCCGTAATAAACCCAGCATGATACTGATACGGCGTATGATTATCTTCCCCGCTACAGCCGCGCGCATTTAGCCCAACACAGCGCAGCCCCGCGCCAATTGCCTGCCGATAAAGCTGCTGCATATACGTGCGGCGGGCATGGCCTTCTAACCCATGCAATGCAACCAAAATAGGTTGATCAGGCCCTTTAGGCCAGCCCTGTTGCGCGTCCAAATACGGGTAATCTACATCGATAAAATCATTATCGGGCGTGGTGTAGCGCTGCCGATCAAAGTGGAGACCGGTGCCTTTACGCAAAACATTCCCGGCGAACGTTTGCAAATGCGGATTACGCAAAAATGTTGCGGGCTGAAACGGTGGAGCTTGAAACATAACGGTTACGCTTGGAGAATAAACAAAGAAGCAGTTGGCAACGCCAAACCAAATGGCCTTACCAACTGCTATTTACATTAAGGGAAATTTGTTTGGCTTAGAGGCCGCGCTCTCCACGGACATAAGGTTGCCCTAACGCCAGCGGCGCACCTAAACGCTGCCGGGTTGCTTCGCGAGAAGAAATGACAAGCGCCAAAATTGTAAACAGATACGGAATCATGTCTAGCCAGACGCCAAGGATCGGGTTGCTCGCAAACGGAAGCCAAGCAACAGCTTGCAAGTCTAATGGCATACGGCGCAGTGCCCCGAAAATGTAAGCCCCCAATGCCGCGCGCCAAGGGTTCCAACTCGCAAAAATAACGAGGCCAACGGCAATCCAACCCTGCCCAGCGGTAAGGTCTTCAATCCATAGCGGCGTAATAGCGAGTGACAAAGAGGCCCCAGCCAATCCGGCAAACAATCCGCCGACAAACACCCACAGATAGCGTTGCCCTAACACATTGATCCCAACCGAATCCGCAGCTGCGGGATAGTCACCAACAGCGCGCATATACAAGCCGGGACGCGTGCGATTGATCAAAAACCACACCGCAGGCACGGTTAGTAAGCCAATATAAAACACGATGTTCTGGCTGCCAAACAATGGATCTAGAATGCTTTCACCAATCACTGGGATGGACTTCATGAACGGCAATTCGATTGTTGGGAGGCGCGGCACGTCACGAATTTCTACATAACGCGAACCAAAAACAGACGTAATCCCACGGCCCATAAACACTAACGCAAGCCCTGAGACCACTTGATCACCGCGCAATGAGATAGAAACAAACCCGTGCAAAATGCTCAAAATGCCACCGGCTAACATACCGCCGGCAACGCCCAGCCAAGGGTTACCCGTTGCGTATGAAATGGCAAAGCCGCCCAATGCGCCAACAAGCATCATCCCTTCCACGCCAAGGTTCAAGACCCCTGCCCGTTCGTTGATCAGCGCCCCGCTCGTGGCAAACAGTAACGGCGTGCCCGTGCGCAATCCAGCGCCGATAATTGTGAAAATGAAAATGAGAGTCTCATCCATGTGACACCTCCGTTAGCGGCGCATTGCGCTTGATACGAATGCGATATTTTGTAAATAGTTCAGCGCTAATCACACAGAACATAATCATGCCTTGGATCATCAGCGGAATACCTGCGGGCTGAATAGCATCGCCGCCCACCAGCAAGCCGCCAAACAAATAGGCCACAATAATCATGGCCAGCGGATTGAGCCGCGCCAACCACGCCACAATAATCGCAGTAAAGCCATATCCCGGCGAAAAGTTCTCTTGCAACCGGTGCACAACGCCAGCCACTTCCGACATCCCAGCTAGACCAGCCAAGCCACCAGAAATAACCATCGTTAGAATAACCGTACGCGAAATATTCATCCCCGCATAACGGGCTGCCTCTGGATTGTCGCCAATCACTTTGAGTTCATAGCCCCATTTACTGTGCTTGAAAAGAATATACAAAAGAATGGCCGCCACAACGCCATAAAAGAATCCGATGTGTGCGGTCATGCCTCGGAAGAATGGAATGGCATCGGCCCAATCCAACAAACGCGGGAACCAGGCGTTGCGCGGAAACTTCTTGGTAAGCGGAAAGCCACCCACTGCCCATGGTCCAAATACAAAGTAATTGATAAAAAACGTGGCAACGTAGGTCAGCATTAGTGAAGAGATAATTTCATTAACGCCCATCTTCGCTTTCAGCCAGCCTGGAATAACGCCCCAAAAAGCACCAGCCGCAAAGCCAGCAATGCTCATTGCGGCAAGCATAATAAAGCGCGGGGTTGTCTCTGGCAGGATGAACAGGGCAACGCCAGTCGCGGCCCAAGCCCCCATTAGCAATTGCCCTTCAGCGCCAATGTTCCAGAGCCGCATGCGAAACGCAATCGAAACGCCCAGCCCTGCCAACAACAGCGGCGTAGACTTGACCAACGTGTCTGACACAGAGTAAGACTCTGCAAACCCGACCTTGAACATTTGGCCGTACGCAACCATTGGGTTGAGGCCACCATAAGCTAGCAGAATTGCGCCCATAAGCAGCGCGACTAGCACAGCGCCAATCGTCGTGAATATAGGTAACCAGCGCGATGTGGTCTCGCGCCTTTCAAGTCTAAAACGTATCATTAGGCTTGCGCCTCCTGCACCCCACCGGCCATTAGCAAGCCAATTTCATCGATGCGGTCTTCATCTGGTGGCAATTCGCCCACAATCTGGCCTTCGTACATCACAAGGATGCGGTCAGAAAGTGACAGTAATTCATCTAAGTCTTCAGAAATCAACAGCACAGCAGCGCCGCGATCGCGTTCACTAATCAAGCGTTGATGCACCGCTTCAGTTGCCCCAACATCTAGCCCACGCGTTGGCGTAACTGCCACGATAGAGGTCGGCTCAGCGGAAATCTCACGCGCCAAAATAAGCTTTTGCAAGTTCCCACCTGATAACAAGCGTGCTTCAACATCAATTGAGGGCGTAGCGACGTTATATTGCTTGATCAAGTCTTCTGAAGTATTGCGGGCGACTGCGTTCAAAAGCCGCCACCCTTTGCGCACTGGGGCTGCCCGATAGCTTTTCATAATTAAGTTATCAGAAAGCGAAAGCGTAGGCGCGCTACCCATGCCGTTTCGGTCAGCCGGAATATGGGCAACCTTTTGATCAATTGCCGCTAACGGCGGTTGATTTTGAATGCCCGTATTGTTGATCTCGATCACGCCGTCTGTGACGTGCCGCAGGCCAGTAAGCGTTTCTGCCAGCTCATGTTGCCCGTTGCCAGAGACGCCAGCAATGCCCACAATCTCGCCAGCCCGTACATTGAGCGAAAGCGAGCGTAACGCTGGCAAACCGCGATCATTATTAGCACTGACATTTTTCAGCACCAATACATCATCTTTGGGCTTAGCGGCCTCTTTATCAATACGGAACAACACTTCGCGGCCAACCATCAGCTTTGCCAGTTCAGCTTTATTTACATCCTTGGCAGCAACGTTTGCTGAAACTTTACCCTTTTGTAATACGGTAATGCGGTCTGCAATTGACAACACTTCATCTAGCTTATGACTAATGAAAATAATGGTGTGCCCATTTTTCGTCATCTCACGCAGCGTGACAAACATCTTCTCAACTTCTTGCGGGGTGAGCACAGCGGTAGGCTCATCCATGATTAGGATCTTTGCGCCCAAATAGAGTGTTTTTAGAATTTCAACCCGCTGCTGCTCTCCAACTGAAAGCTGCCAAATTTTCGCATCTGGCGCGATTGGCAAATTGTAGCGTTCAGAAACGGCGGCAATATCGGCATAAAGCTTTTTAGGACTAAGCCAAAAGCCAGTCGACGCGCCAATCACCATATTTTCGGCAACCGTTTGAGTTGGCACCAGCATGAAATGTTGATGCACCATGCCAATGCCCTTTTTGATGGCATCCCGCGGAGAGCTGAAATACACAGCCTCGCCATTAATAGTGATTTCACCTTGGTCAGGCCGATAGAGCCCGCCCAACATATTCATCAGCGTACTTTTACCGGCTCCATTTTCGCCCAGTAATGCATGGATCTCGCCACGTTTCACTTCAAAAGAGACGTTGTCATTTGCAACAACGCCCGGAAAACGTTTCGTAATGCCACGCATTTGAACGGCATACTCTGCTGTCAAAAGGGTACCCTCGCTTTGTAAAAGCCAAGTATTTACTGGCGTTCGGCCAATGCAAAACTTGCTTTCACTTAATTGGTTGCCACAAAAAGCGCGCGCCTAAATTGCGCGCATTTTGCAAAAACACTTAGATTTCGAGAAAAATGATCTTAATCAAAAAACAGGCAGAGCGTTTATTGCACTCTGCCTGCCAATTTTACTTGCTAACGGCTAATTCGTTGGAAATTAGTTTAGCGGTGGAATTTCTGCGGTTTCGTCGAAGCCTTCAACCAAGAAATCCATACAGACTTCACAAGCTGGGCGGTCTGCGATACCAAATGCGTCCATGTAACCTGCAGATAAACCTTCTAGGTCACTTTGGGTCATTGCGTAACCGTCTGGGATCGCAACTTCGCCTTGGTTGTTATTGATTGGACCGGTGAACATGTCAAAGCGTGTAAACAGCCCTGCTTCCATGTCAGCCAATGTTGCTTCAATCAATGGGATTACTTCAGTTGGTAGTGCTGGGAGTGGTTCTTCGCCTTCCATAAAGCCAAGGAAACCAACCATGCCGTCAGCAACTGAACCGTAGTAATCTTCTGGGGTGTAGGTGCCTGCAACTGAAGCTTCTACGATGTCAAGATAAACTGGGCCCCAGTTCCAGTAAGGAACGCCGAGACAGCTATCTTCAAGACCGTTACAAGATTCGGTTGAGTTGTGTGCAATACCGGTGTAACCACGGTCAGCAGCAGCTTGTACTGGACCCGGCGTATCAGCACCAGTGATGATGACGGTAGCGCCAGCATCTAGCAATGATTCAGCAGCTTCACGTTCTTTTACTGGATCGAACCAGGTAAAGATCCAGCGAATGTCCATGACACACTCTGGGCAAGTTGCGCGCATACCAAGAGCGGTAGCATTTGAAAGGCGGATAACTTCAGCGATTGGGAATGGCGCAATGTAACCAACGCGGTTAGAGCCATCTTCTGCTGCCTTAGCACCAGCAGCCATCCCTGAAAGATATTGCATTTCTTCTAGTGCGCCAAAAACGTTGCCGAAGTTAGGTTCAGCTTTCTTTTGACCAGAAATGTGGATGAAATCGATATCTTGGAATTCTTCAGCAACGGTTGCGGTTGGATCCATGTAACCGAATGAGGTTGTGAAGATCACGTCAAAGCCTTGGCGAGCCAAAGAGCGAATGACACGTTCTGCATCTGCACCTTCTGGTACAGCTTCGATGTAAGCGGTGTGCATATTTTCGCCATTTGCTTCAATATACTCACGGCCTTGATTGTGTGCGTAGGTCCAACCTGCGTCACCAATCACACCAACGTAAACAAATGCAACGTTGGTTTTATCAGCTTCCACTTGTGGAATGCTAATATCAATTTCGCTACCATCAAAGCCAGTGACGGTAACAGTTTCTGGTTCAGGTGGAGCTTCTGGAGCACCACCACAGGCAGCTAACACAAACGCAGCGGCCAACAACAAAGATAGGGTTTTGACGAGCTTTTTCATTTTCTCCTCTGTAGAAATGAAGAGCGCACAGTGAACAACCAATTATAATTGTCACTATTGCACAGTAGGATGTCATTTTGTACTCAGTTGCACGATTTTAGAGATATTTTGCACAAACCAAGCACCTGCATATCATAAAGCATGCACAGCGTTGTGCTTTCAAGTCGTTTGCCCAAGGTCTGTAAAACGATGATTGTATGAATCTCACAATCGAAGAACATATTTCTTAGGTAAAAGAATTTTTGAAGCCATTAAATCCAAATCTCAAGCGGTTATTGATCTTTTTGTCAGTTGTGGTGATTACGGTTGTAATTTACATATTTCGGGATGCCGCGAACGAATTAACGCGTTATGGCTACCCTGGAATATTTATTCTGAGCATTTTGGCCAATGCAACCGTGGTTTTACCTGCACCGGGCCTGCTGGCGGTATTTGCATTTAGCAGCGTGCTGTCGCCATTTTGGGTGGCAGTCACGGCAGGCACCGGGGCAACAATTGGCGAACTTTCTGGCTATGCGGCGGGCTATTCTGGACAAGGAATGGCGGACAACCATCCACGTTACGCACAACTTGTTAACTGGATGGAGACCAACCGCTCAACGGCGCTGAGTATTATCTTTGCCTTGGCAGTAATCCCCACCCCGCTGTTTGATGTGGCCGGCGTGGCCGCAGGCGCGCTAAAGATCCCAATTTGGCAATTCTTCATTGCAGCCTTACCCGGCAAGATTATCAAAATGCTACTCGTCGCCTACTCTGGATATTTTGCACTTGATTGGTTATTTACATAATGTGAACGCTGGATAACATGATCAACCATTGTGAAAAACCCAGTTCACCTTGTCAGCAGAATGAATTCTGCGACTAGTGGAGTAAACATGCTGAAGCATGTTGAGAGCCAGCAGGAAAATGCTTTCAATCCATGATCAGCATACGCCCCAATGTGCAACAGTCGAGTTTAAAGAAAAAAGCCACCTGACGGTGGCTAAATCTTTCAAAAAAAATAAATTAGTGTGCGTTATTGAGACATTTCTCAATGGCAGGGAGCAGGTCTTCTACAGCGCCGAACGGCTTCTGTAAGTAATCAACTGCTTGCACGCGGATAGCATTGACAACAGTTGGCAGTTCATCTGAGATCGTCATTACAATTGCTGGCGTTTCGTTGCCCTTTTTGCGCAATTGCCCTAAGAAATCCAGACCGGTAATGCCCGGTAAGTAATGGTCTAGCAATATGAGATCGACATCACTTTCATCTAACGCCGTCATGGCTGCTTCTGCAACGCCAAAATCGATCACGTGATAGTCTGCCCCATCTAAGATTTCTTTTAGCAAGGCGCGGAAGCCGCTTTCGTCTTCCAGCAGCAGAATGGTGCCCTTCTTTTCATCGTTCATGGTATACCCCTCGCCCCTTACTGGACAGTCTCAGACTTAGACTTGAGCATATACCCAACGCTGCGCACCGTGCCGATAATATCGGCTTCTGGCGAGGCAGCAAGCAACTTACGGCGTAAGTTACTGATATGTGGCCGAATAACGTCTTTCGCTTCCCACGCTTCAACCGTATACCCTCGAATGGCGAGGACTAGTTCTTGCGGTGTTAGCACGCGTTCTGGGTTGCGGCACAGCGTATGCAAAATTTCAAACTCAGACGGCGTCGCATCAATTTGTTTGTCATTGACATAAATCACAAATCGATCCAAATCCAATGTCACCGGACCAACAAGATATTGACCAGACGTTGGGAATTGCGTTTTCTTTTGCGGTTCAGACTTCGCGGCTGGCGCAGAAACGGCTGTTTCTGTCATTTGGTCGCCAAAATCGGCCGCTGCCGCATCGCCCATTATTGCCTGCAAACCAGACTGCACTGCTTTGAGTGCATTGCGGCGATTGCGCGCTTTTGAGATCTGGTCCGTTGCCCGTTCTAGGCAGACAATCAGCTTTTCCTGTGAAACAGGCTTTGTCAGATAGTCAAAAGCACCTTCGCGTAACGCCTGAATTGCAGTATCCACGCTGGCGTAGCTGGTCATCAAAATAACTTCACAGTCAATTTCGTTTTCTTTTACATGACGCAAAAGATCAAGCCCAGATAGACCGGGCATTCGAATGTCAGAAATGACAATATCTACCGTGTCTTTTTCAATAGACTCGAGTGCGTTCTCTGCATCAGCGGCGATGTTGACTGTATAACCTGACCGCTGGAGGACACGGTCAAACATGCGCCTGATAATTGCATCGTCATCGACGAGTAATACTTTCAAGGCTTTCTCCGTTTTCTTGTTGACTTTGGGTTTAATTTCTAGAAATTAGAATTTATGCATTTCTGTACACAGATTCTAACCTATAAATAATATACGCCAGTTTAGAAACGCATGCAAGTTTTCCTCAAAATCTGTTTAGAAATTGATCCAAATTTGGTTGGGGCAAATACTTGCTCTCACGTCTGGCATTTGATATACTTTTGCGGCGCTAGGCGAGGTAGCTCAGTGGTAGAGCTGCGGACTCATAAGCCGTAGGTCGCGGGTTCAAATCCCGCCCTCGCCACTCAAGCCACTCTTCACAGAGTGGCTTTTCCTTTTTAAAGGCTCAGGCCGCCTAAACATCTAGCAATCCGCTATAGCCGCTTGAATGTGCAGCCTGAATTGCATCGGCTACGTCTGCGGGCGTAATGTGCCGTTTAGGCAATTTCAGCGGCACCTTCTCCCAAAAGCCTGTATCAACGGCGCCAGGACGTACAATGGTTACGCGCAGTTTACGCCGCTCTTCACGCGCGAGGGTTTTTGCAAATACTTCTAACCCGGCTTTGGCGGCAGCGTAAGCAGCGAATTTAGGCAGCACTAGCTTCTCGATCATTGCCCCTAGAAACACCAAGTGCGATTTATCGGCCATCAACGGCAGGAATGCTTGCGTCATACGAAATGCACCCGTCAGGTTTGCATCAATAATGCGCTCCCAATCGGCCACGTCTAACGTATCGACCGTATCAAGCGCAATATCGCCAACGGCATAGACGCACAAATCCACCGCCTCATGCTCAACCGCAATTTGATGCGCAGCAGACTGAACATCGTTCCAGTCATTTATGTCAGCATCAATTGTGTGATCAGCCTGCGTGAGCAGACTTGTGTCACGGGCAATTTCAATGACGGTGTTTCCTAAGGCGCGCTGGCTGGCGGCTACGGCTTGCCCAATCCCGCCATTTGCACCCCACACCACAACTGTTTGTGCAGTCATATTTAGTCCTCCGCTACAGCGCTAAGCAACAGTAAAGTTTCATCGATGGTGACACGCATCTGCTCGGCACGCGTAATATCAGCCGGTAGATCGCCTTCTTGCTCCCCATACCAACCAAATTGGCCGTGGTTCCCGCCTTCAATTGCCACAAACGTGGCGTCTGCGGGCAAGATTGTGCGTGATTTTTCGATTGCTGGGAAGTAAAGTTCGTTATCTTCATTCACATTTGCAAGTAAACCGTCAAATGTGCCATATAGCGAGAGTACGTGCATATCAGTTTGGCTAAAGTCAATCCCTTCTTCAGGATGTCCGGCTAAAAAGATCATGCCGTCAATTGTGTCGCGGTTCTCATCAGCAAAACGCGCCGCAGCAACAGCACCAAGTGAGTGCCCGCCAATTACCCAATGCGTTACGTCTGGGTAAGCCTCGATCACGCCACCAGCTCTATTTGCGCCAAAAAGTGCTAAATCGAGCGGCATCGGCACAATAATAGTTGGATAGCCTTCATTTGCAATTGCTTTGGCATAAGGCGCATAAGCACCTTCATCCACTAGCCCGCCGGGGTAAAAAATAAACCCAACGGTCTTGGCATCGGCAGTCGGATCAAACTGGAGCCACTGCTCTGTGTTGACGGCAACAGCGGCGTCTGTTTCTAAAGCGCGGCTGGCTTCGGGCAAAGCATCTAAGGTATTGATGCCAACCCAGACAAAAAATCCACAGCCAATCGCAACAAATGTCATGAAAATTGTTGAGATAATTAGCGGCCAACCTAGCTTTTTTCTTAGCAGAGGATGGACGTCTTCCTCTCTTGGTTCAGTTTCTTTCTTCATTTAAAAGGGATTCAATTGAGGGCAACAAATTCACGCTGTTTTCACAAGCCGCTGCCCAAGTAATTTGTCATCAAATGACGACCCACTTCAGTATTATAACGATGCTTGGCAATCGCGTTTTAGAACTGACCTTCCATAGAGCCAGCATACCCTGTCATTTCAACATATCCAACGCCAGAAATGGACGATCCCGCCCGTGTGCCTTCAAATTTGACGGCTCCTTCCCAATATGCGTAAGAAACGGCTAACTCTTGGTCCGCAATAAATGGCTCCAATGAGAGCGCAATCTCTAAGCTAGGAATTTCAATATCCCACGCTGCTGGATATTCTGCGTCGCTGCGTGGGCTGCGCCAAGTGTCTGTTACAACAATCTCGAAGTCTGCTTCGTTCAGTTTTGTAAGCTTTCCGTCGCTAGCGACAAATGTCCCGCTCGAAAACGGATCAATTGACCCATCATCCCGCCGAATATGGAAAAACATCAGCTCAGTTTGATCATCGACCTGCAACGAGAACCAGTCCCAGCCTATCTGGCCTTCAGAAAGTGCGCTTGTGCTGAACTCATGATCCATCCAACTTTCGCCGGTAACAGCAAAACGTCTATCGCCGACTGCAATAGTGCCAACCGATTCTTGACGGGTTAGGCTGTAGTAGTAAGAAGCATTGCCCGGATCTGGGCCTTTTTGAGAGTAACCATCGATGCCTTGCAAAACAGGCGCTTTACGAATAGTGAGTTGTAAATCTAGCACGACCTCTTCTTGCGCAGCATACAAGTGCACCGTACCGTCTGGATTTGTTTGAACTTGCCAATCTTCAAGCCAAACCGCATAAGCGGGATCATTGGTTGAACCGGCAACATCGGCAGCGCCGCGCGCAAAGCGCTCAAACGCACGATAGTTATTGTCGGCCACATCCGTCACCGCAAAGTGCGCCATGTAAATATCGTTAGCGCCCCACGCGGTGTCACGGTCAACTTGCTCAGCCACTGGAATCAGCGAGCGTCGGAAAAACGTAAGTTGATATCCGAAATGTTCGCCGGTGTCTGCATCTAAGTTGCCGGTGTAATACCACCACTCGGTTTGATATTCTGGATGCGGCCCATGATCAGCGGGAAACACAAATTCACGTCCGGCGGCGGCGCGCGCAAATGTGTCGGGCACTTCATCAACAGCGCCAATCAACTGCGTTGTTGGGCCAGCCGCAGTATTGCTACATGCAGAAAGTACAAACGCACCTATCAACACAAGTAGATAAGCACGCCAAGATCGCGTTCGTTTTACAAAAAATAAGGGTTGCATATATTGAGTATATCGATTGCCGAAATAGATGACCGTATGAAAAGTCTCAATATCGCGAAAGATAGCAAATGAGTACACTTGCCTTTCGTGAACATCGCAATATACTGAATGCTATGAACACATTACTTGAACGCTTTCTATCTTATGTGCGTGTCGATACAACCAGTGACGCCACATCTAAAACTGTGCCTTCAACGGCCAAGCAATTCAATTTGCTCAAACAATTACAGCAAGAATTAACCGACCTCGGCGCAGCGGATGTGACCTTAACCGAAACCGGATACGTGCTTGCAACGGTGCCCGCCAGCGCCGGATTAGAAGCCGCGCCAACCGTTTGTTTTCTTGCACACGTAGATACATCACCCGCATATTCGGGAACAGATGTCACGCCGATTGTCCATGAAAATTATCAAGGGCAAGTGCTGATATTGCCAAAAGACACGACCCAAATCTTGGATCCAAATGATCCGATGCAAGCGGAATTGAAAACCGCAATCGGCAAAGATCTGATCACATCCAGCGGCGATACATTGCTCGGTGCAGATAACAAAGCTGGGGTTGCCATCATCATGACGATGGTCGAAACGCTCTTAAATGATGGTTCAATTCCACATGGAAAATTGCGCGTTTGCTTCACGCCAGATGAAGAAATTGGCCGTGGTGTGGATCATGTGAGCCTAGAAGAAATCGGTGCCGATGTTGCCTATACCGCAGATGGCGGACCACTTGGTGATCTAAATTGGGAGACATTCTCAGCCGATGGCGCAACAATTATTGTAGAGGGGGTCTCGACTCATCCTGGTACGGCGCAGAAATATGGCATGGTAAATGCCATTCAAGTGGCGTCGCGCCTGATTAGCGCCCTGCCCGTTGAATGGCTAAGCCCAGAGACAACTGATGTCTACCAAGGCTTTGTGCACCCTTACATTATGCAAGGGAACTCTGCCAAAATGGAGATCAAATTTATCTTGCGCGATCATGATAACGACAAATTGGCAGCCCAAGGCACGCTACTAGAAAAGCTCTGTGATGCCTTCCAAGCGGCGCACCCAACGGCCAAAATCTCGGTCAGAATTACGCCACAATATCGCAACATGGGCTACTGGCTACGTGATCAAAAGAAAATTGTTGATTTAATGAAGCAAGCCACAATCAATGCGGGCGTAGAACCATGCATAAAACCAGTCCGTGGCGGTACAGACGGCTCGCGATTAACAGAGAAAGGCCTGCCCACACCTAACATCTTCACCGGTGGGCACAACTATCACGGCCCACAAGAATGGATCACGCGGCAAGACATGGAAAAGAGTTTAGACACGCTCATTGCACTCGCCACGCTATGGGGGCAAGAAACAAGCATCAACTAAATGATGATTGCGATAATAATATTACTAAAACCGTAAGGGCGCGGCGCAACCAAACCGCTCAGCTTACGTAACTATTGGTAACACGCTAATAATTTGTCTGAATGCAGTGGGTAACCGTAACCCATGCCACTGCAAAACGATCATCTGGGTAGCCAAAGATCAATCGACAAATACAATTCATAACTTGGAAGGAACTCTATGCGCAGTCACGAAATCGACTATCAAATCTATGGTGATGATTTACAAATGGTGGAAGTGGAATTAGATCCACGCGAAACCGTCATCGCGGAAGCTGGCACCATGATGTACATGGAACCGGGTATTACGTTCGAAGCCAAACTTGGCGATGGGGCAAGCTCTGCCAACGGCCTTTTTGGCACGCTGATGAACGTTGGCAAACGCGCACTCACTGGTGAATCATTGTTTATGACGCACTTCACCAATCAAGGCCAAGGCAAACAAAAAGTAGCCTTCGCCGCACCCTATCCAGGCAAGATCATGGCGATTGACTTAGATGAGGCCAACGGCACACTCATTTGTCAGAAGGATGCGTTTTTGGCCGCCGCATTAGGCACAAAAGTCAGCATTGCACTCAATCGCCGCTTGGGATCGGGGTTCTTTGGCGGTGAAGGATTTATTCTGCAAAAGCTGCAAGGAGATGGCATGGCTTTTATTCACGCTGGCGGCACGATGATTGAAAAACGCCTCACTGGAGAAACCTTGCGCGTTGACACCGGCTGTATTGTGGCGTTTGAATCTGGCATCAATTATGACATTCAAGCCGCCGGTGGATTGCGCTCAATGATGTTTGGCGGCGAGGGCTTATTCCTAGCCACCTTAAGCGGCCACGGACGCGTTTGGTTACAATCCCTACCGTTCTCAAGGTTAGCAGACCGTATACTTGCAAACGCCCCGTCTGCCGGTGGCGCAAGTAGCGGTGAAGGATCAGTTCTAAAAGGGCTGTCTACATTTTTAGAATAGAAATATCGTAGAAAGTCTCAAGTGTTATAACTAAAAAAGACAACCTTTGTGGGTTGTCTTTTTGTTTAATTTACAAAGTTAGAAGTTAACTCGCCATATTTCAAGCTAGAGAACGATTCTCCAAAAACGCACCCTGCTGCCTAAAAAACACGTCAAGCCACGCCTGACAAGCGCAAAACCACGTACAGCCGCCCTCTACCGCTTACCTTAGATCGTTTTATTCAAACGGAAATAAAACGAATCTGTAACACACCCTTTATCGACATTGCATTTTGAGACAGGTACAGTAACCACACGTTGAAAAGCGAGACGTGCAAATCACACAGCACTATCGGCTTTTTGAGTCAAATGGGGAAGATGCAACGACCCATCGGCTCATCCAGAAAATACTAAAAATCTCTAGAGGAGTAAATATGAGGAGATGGCGATTAATGCGCCCAGTGGTCTCAGTGTTTAGGGTATTAACCTCGCTGATGCTAATGGGTCAGTTAACATTCACAGTGCCATTGGCGCTGGCCCATGGGCCACCCGATGCCGCACCTGTGCAACAACAACTTCAGCAACAACCTATTGCTGCAATAGCCGCTGACGCCCCTAGCCAATCCAGTTCTGTGGTGGCTTCAGGTGCAGAAATCTTTAGTGTATTGCACACGAATACGGCTGCAATTGCACCAGATACAGCGGAAAGCAACTGTGCAAACGGGTTTAGTTCAGGCTGTGTAAATAGCGAGTCGGATGTTCAGTCCTCTCGTGACATTGTGTTTAAGCAATCAGCTGTAAGCGAAACCGCTTGCGCGAGTGCATTTGACGCAACCTGCACAAACCAGAATGCAGCCTCAGTCATCAGTATCAGCCAATCTAGTATTGCTGATATCAGACAAGATGATGAACCAGCCGCTCCAGTCGCAGATGAAGAACCACCAGCCGAAGAGCCACCAAGCGAACCGCCTGCTGAAGATCCACCTGCTGAAAATCCGCCTAGCGAGCCACCAGCCGAAGAGCCGCCTGCTGAAGAACCACCCAGTGAACCGCCAGCCGAAGATCCGCCTGCTGAAGAGCCACCTAGTGAACCGCCAGCGCAAGATCCGCCTGTAGAAGATACATCAAGTAGCGCACCAGCAGACACGACAGCACCGCTTTCATCTGCAAGTGATTGTGGGCCGTTTGACAGCACTTGTGTAGTGCCAACACCAACATCAGCGCC
>JAHDBW010000157.1 GCA_020630175.1 Anaerolineales bacterium | reverse complement strand
TATTCGGATGTCCAGCTTTGTTGACGGATGTGCCAGTATTCATCTGCAATCCACCAGAAGCCAAGCCGATTCCAAACAGACTGCGGCGGCCTACGGAGCTTAGGTTCAAACAACCCTTGGGCTAAGTCTAAGCCTTCAAGCGCTATTGAATCGTCTAGGTAATGGTGCTGAATCAGGCCTGCTTGAAACGAGCCATCGCCCGGCCAGCGGATGCGGTAGTGGCGGACAATCACGCGCGTATTGACCACTTGGTCATAATCTACCCCGACGCTGTTGTGAACGAAGAGGCTGAGCACCCAAAAAATTGTAAAACTAAGCGTGAGGATTGCGAGACTAAGTTGGCGTGCAGACCGCAGCGGCATTACGACTCAATCAGGGGCATGATGGCGTTTTCATCACTTTCAACAATTTCGGCTTGGATTTGGCCGTTAGAAAGCTCTTGTAGCGCTGCTTGAAAGGGCGCTAAATCGGCCTGCTCAAACCGCACCGTGAGGGTGATATCGCCTGCAAAATCTTCATCAAGAATATAGCCACGTTTGGCAGTAATTAGCAAGCGGCTTTGCTCAAAAAGGTTGTAGGGCACGGCCAGCATTACGGTATGCGTTGCGATTTTTTGCGCTTTAGGTAGCGCTTCAATCACGGCCTTTGTTGCATCGCTGTAAGCCCGAACTAAGCCGCCTGTGCCCAGTAGCGTACCGCCAAAATACCGCGTAATGACAATGGCAACATCGCCTAAGCCGCTGCCGCGTAACACGGCCAATGCCGGTCGCCCAGCGGTGCCAGAGGGTTCACCATCATCACTGGCGTGCTCTGTTTTACTTTGGCCATGCCCAATTGCAAAAGTCGGCACATTGTGTGATGCATCCGCAAATTCACGGCGCATTTCGGCAATAAAGTCTTTGGCTTCGGCAACGCTAAACACGGGTGCTGCCGTGGCAATGAACTTTGACTTCAGCACCTCTATTTCAACGCGTGTGCGTTCAGCAGGAATTAGGCGTTGCAAGAGATTATTGATTGAGTGCGATTTGGTAGAGCTGGCCTTGATGGTCAACAACGTACAGTTCGCCAGCTTCATCTTCAGCAAAGGAGCTAATGGTGAGGCCACTGCGTGAGACTAAGGCATTTTGCCAAGTGCCATCCGCTTGTTGTGTGAGGCCCCAAATATTGCCGGTGCAATAATCACCATAAAAGTACACGCCGTTCAGGCTTGGGTATTGCGCACCTCGGTAAACATAACCGCCTGTAACAGAACAGCCAAGGCTATGGTCATACTCTGCGATTGGCGGCAAATACAGGCTTAGATCACAGCCTGCTTCGTAGCAATGGAAGCCTTCTACAGGTCGCCAGCCCAAGTTGCGGTCACCGCTAAAGTCTGCCGCGAGATAGCTGATTTCTTCATATTGATTTTGACCAACATCCCCAATGTACAGGTCGCCATTGGCCCGATCAAAACTAAACCGCCACGGATTGCGGATGCCATATGCCCAGACTTCGTTGCCAAAAGGATTGTCTGCCGGAATTGTGTAACTGTCGCCAGAGACGTCAATGCGCAGAATTGACCCTAACAGGGTGCCAGGATCTTGCCCGCTATCCAGTGGATCACCGGCCCGGCCGCCATCGCCCAGCCCGATATAAAGCATGCCGTCTGCCCCAAATGCAATTGAACCACCGTTGTGGTTGCCATACGGCTGGCTTTCTGTCAGCAAAATCTCTTCGCTATCGGGTAAACCGATGGTGAGCGTTTCATCGGCAGTGAAGCGTGACAGCGTGGTATCACCATCATCATCGGAGTAATGTACATAAAATAGCCGACTGTTGGCGAAGTCTGGCGCGAACGCCACCCCAAGTAAGCCTTGCTCATTTGAACTGCGCGTCACGCGGTCTGAAATATCAAGAAACCCTGAAATTTCGCCGTCTGATTGTCGCACCCAAATGACACCGCTTTGTTCCACAATCAGCAAACGTTGGCTACCATCACCAAAGTGGGTGGCATAAATGGGTCGATTGAAGCCGGCTGCAATTTCATTGAGGGTCAGCGCGCCTTCTGCGGGAATCTGAGCACTAATTACAGGCGGCTCTGTTGCGGTAGGCGCTGGAGCTTCTGTCGCGGCCGGATCAGGTTGCACGGGCGTTTCGGTTTCACCCAGCACGTCTTCCGGTAACAAAAGGTTGGTTGCGGTTGGATTAGGCGCAATCGTGAACGCAGCAGAGATTGCTGGCGTTTCCGTTGCAGCAACAATGATATCTGCGACTGGCGTATCTTCAATTGGCGCAACAACTGTATCGGCGACGATTGGCGCGTCGGCTTCGCTTAGCATTTGGTCTGCTAAGGTGCCACAGCCAACGGTACTGAGGGCAATACAAAAAAAGAGAATACGGTTGAGGGTCATCATTGAAATAAGGCGCTGTGGTTATCTAGCTGCATGCCGCAGCCCAAAACAAGACGTTTGATGCAAAGGTGTGCTATTACAGCATACCGTGTTTTGCGCGGGTTTCTAACACAGGGAAGTAAACCCATTGGGTTGTGCCTTGTCCAAGCGCGGTGAGAATGCGAATACCGCCCCCGTGGGCTTTGATAATGCCAAGTGTTGCGGCAAGCCCTAAGCCATGACCAGTTGGTTTTGTTGTAAAAAACGGTTCAAAAATTTTGTTGAGCGTACCGGTATCCATGCCTTTGCCAGTATCTGAAATGCGTAGGCAAATACATTGCTCTGATTTGGGCACAACGGCGTTGATAAACGTATCCGCAGTTAGGGTGGAAATTTCCTCGTGTGAAATGGAAACAACCATCTTTCCAGTGGCATGGGTGTCCATTGACTCTGAGGCGTTGATAATCAAATTCATGACCACTTGGGCAATTTGCGTTGCATCGCCGTTCATCAAAGCGGGGTGTTTAGAAGTGTTCCAATTCAAGGTCACATGCGCGGGCAGGGTTGGGCGGAAGAGCTGAATATTTTCTTCAACGAGCTCAGTAAGATTGATCAAGGTTGTTTCAACCGAGCCCTTGCCCGCATAAGCCAACATTTGCTTAGTGAGGCGAGCCGCCCGTTTAGTAGCTACATCGGCTTTTTCAATATGCCGGACAGCTTTATGATCTTCCGCTAGCTTGCGCAATGCCAACTGAGACTGCGTGCCAATTACCATTAGCAAGTTGTTGAAATCGTGCGCAATCCCACCGGCCAAGACGCCGATACTTTCCATCTTTTGAACTTGAAAGAGCGCCTCTTGATTAAGCATGCGTTCAATTGCGGCACTAAGGGCAACGCTCGCAATGCGCAGCGCCTCAATTTCAGAGGCATCTAAGCCCAGATCGGAGTTTGTATTAGAGAACCCCAACACGCCCCAATATTTATCGCTAATAAATAGCGGCAGCATCACAGTCGACTGGACATTTAGGGCTTGTAAAAACGCCTGCTCAGTTGCGTTGGCATGGTGTTCTTTGTCAACAAGCACCGCTTCACGATTCTGGAGGCGCATGCCCCACGCATTCAAGAGTTTTGGCGTAATTTCAATGGTCTGCTGCGTGATGGTGTGCTCGGGTGAACAGGACCACTGCGCTGAAAGCTTATACACTTCGCTTGTTTCCAAGTGCTTTTGGGCAAACACGGTGACGTTATCCGTCTTAGCCGCCACGCCCAATTGTTGTAGGACATCATCAATACAGTCTGTCCATTTTGGGGAAAGCAAGAACTGTTCAGCAGCAAAGCCAACTGCGGACAGGATCGCATCCCGGCGTTGAATAATGCGCTGGGCAGCGATTTGGTCAGTAATATCACTAACAACGCTAACAGTATGGGTAATTTTGCCATCAATCGATAGTGGGGCTGCCGTTACGCGAATCTCACGCTGTTCCCCAGTGGGCAGGTTCAATTGATTGATATAAGTCGATTTCTCACCACGTAAACGGGCCTCACGCTGCTCTAGCAACTTGTCGCGGCCTTCATTGCTAGTGATAAGTTCGTATATAGAAGTGCCAACAATGCGTTCAGGCGTTGTTAGGGTGATATCTGCATACGCCTGATTTACATATTCGTAGATTGTGGTTTCAAGATTGGTCACCGAGAGCCCTTCGGCCATGTTCTCTGTAATCGCTTGAATATAATCCCGCTCATTTTTTAGCACGCGTTCAATTTCAATGCGCTGTTCGATCTCTGCTTCGAGCGAGGCTTGCTTTTTCTCTAAATCACGTTGGGTTTGCCATTGCAGGTACATAGTGTTTTGATACACAACCACAATTAGAAAAATGATGAGCGAGAACACCAAACCACTGGTGTAATAGTCACCAGCTTCGGTGGAAATCCAACCGGCTGGCAGATGATACATATAGAGTGCAGTAATGGCTGTACATACAAGCAGTAAATACACCCAAGCCCCGCGTTTGGGCGCAAGTACGCCACCGAAGAACACAACTGTTGGGATATATCGTGCCGCAACCTGCCAATTTTCGCGTAGCATTGCAGAGCAGATGATTGCCGCAAGCATCACAAGCGGGTATGTGGCAATTGCCCAAGCATCGCGCTTTTTGCGTACGGAATAAATTACAGCAAACTGATAGACCAATAACCCGTAAATTACAGCTCTAACCAGCAGCGCTGTATTTGAAAGGAAGTGTGTCACTGCAATCACAGACAACGCCGGGATGGCAAATAGTGAAATAAAAAGAACGTAGTTGCGTGGCGAACCGCTAGTTAACGGATCTGGCCCAATACTATTGAGCCAAGCCAAAGATTTGACCCGAAATGGGGATGGGGTTCTAAATGAAGAGTCCATACAAACTACAAAAGGATGGGCATGTTTAGGTTTATTGGCGGCAGATAGCGTCTGTCATCCGGGCGGTGCGGCTTAATGCTTTGACATCATGCACGCGGATCATATCTGCGCCACGCGCGATCCCAATAGCGCAACTTGCGGCCGTGCCTTCAACGCGTTCATTTGCTGGCAGATCCAGCGTGTACCCAATAAATGACTTACGTGATGGGCCATATAAAATGGGATAGCCCAAGCGAGCAATTTCATCAAGCCGGTTGGTAAGCGTGAGATTTTGTTCAACCGTTTTACCAAAGCCAATACCGGGGTCAAGCATAATTTGCGCTTTTGGTAACCCGGCCGCCACGGCAATTTCTACCGATTGCAACAGCTCACGGATAACATCACTTAGCAAATCGCTATATTGGCTGCCAACATAGCGTCCCCCCAGCCGCTCTTGCTGTGAGACTTCTTTGGGCTGGCTGCGGTTGTGCATCAAAATGGCTGGTGCGCCAGCGGCGGCGGTCACGGCTGCCAGCTCAGGGTCAAGCGTAAAGCCCCACACGTCATTGACAATGTGCGCGCCAGCTTGCAGAGCGGCCTCTGCAACGCGCGCTTTATACGTATCAATAGAGATGATGGCGTCTGTTTCAGCAGCGAGCGCTTCAATCACTGGCACAACGCGGGCGGCTTCGTCTTTGGCACTGACAGGCGCTGCGCCGGGCCGCGTGCTCTCTCCGCCCACATCTAAAACGTGTGCACCATCGGCTAGAAACTGTTGCCCTTGTGCAACTGCGTTCTGCACCCAATCGGCATTGCTGGCAATTCCATCGCCTGAGAAAGAGTCGGGGGTGGCATTGATAATGCCCATCACATAGGTTTTCTGGCCCCAGTTAAAGATGTCTGACAATTGCATACGAGATACTACCTATGAAAAAATTTTTTATGATCAGCCCAGACGCGTATTCTGTAGCGCCGCATGCCAAGGCCTGATAGCGGTGTGTCTAAATCTACTACAAGAATTTTACTTCATTAGATGTGGCAATTTTGCTACACTAGAAGCATATTTATCAGGCGCTGGCGGGTGTAGATTGCTAGCGTCTAAAAAACTTATTCTTATATGACAGTACCCCAATTTCAGCCAGAAAGCGACCAACCCCGCAACTTTAGACCGCTTATTAGCGTAATGTCTATTATGTTGCTCATTGCTGCTTTATTTATCTTAGTCCGCGCCCGATCAGGGTCATCTGATATTCGCACAATTCCAGTCACTGAAGTCTCTGGTGAAGCGAAAGAGGCGCTTGAGCTAACCGTGGTGGACTTACCCAGCGTAACGTTAGACCCCAGCATTGTGCATGAAGGGTGGCTTACGCTTGGCGACGGCGATGATATTTATGATGTGGCACTCTCGCAAAACTATATTTGGGCAGCGACTGGCAGTGGCTTAGTCCGTTGGGACACAACCGGCGAGTTTACGCGGATTGGCAGTGAACACGGTTTAGGCTCTGGCCGCGCCCGCACCATTGCAATTGCGCCAGACGGAGCGGTTTGGATTGGTTCACTTGGTAGCGGCTTATCTGTGTGGCAAAACGGCACGTGGTCGATGTGGACCATCGCAAACGGCCTGCCAAGCAGTGATATTTATGACATTGAAATTGCAGCAGACGGTACAGTCTGGGTGGCAACCGGCAATGGCGTAGTAGAGATCAACAATGGGAACCTCAATGCAATTGCCGTTGGGACCGACCTCAATAATCAGCTTATTTCTGACATCCTAATTGATAGCGATGGCGTGCTGTGGGCGATCAATCAACTGGGCTTATTCAAGCGCGACCCGAACAGTGCGTTTGTGCCAGTTGCTGGCGAAACGATCTTTGAAACTAGCCTGCCAAGCGCAATCGGTTTAGATGGCAGCGGGCAGCTTTGGGTCGGTACATTTGGCGGGCAACTCTACACCCTTATTGCCGATACATGGGCGCCAGATGCCTTTAGTGGTGTGGCATCAGAAAAAATCACTGCAATTGTTACCGATGCCAACAATACGCTGTGGGTAGCAACGGAAGATGGCGTGTTTAGTCAAACCGAAACCGATTGGGAAAAACTCACAACTGAGACATTACCAAGTGAAAACGTACGCGCTCTGGTGAGCGATGCTGGTGCAGGAATTTGGTTTGGCACTCGCAAAGGGTTGGTTAGCAAAATTGGCCCGCAATTCCGCACGTATGTCACCGAGGACGGCTTAGAAAGCAATCTTATTCAAGATTTGGTCATCACAGAAGATGGTGTGCTGTGGGCAGCAACGTTTGATGGCGGTATTGCAAACTATGACGCAGATGACGGTTGGCAATCGATTACGGTTGATGATGGGCTGGTGACCAATGATATTTGGACACTTGCAACTGGGCCAGATGATGCGCTGTGGCTTGGCACGCAAGATAGTGGGGTGATGGTCTTCACTGATGATGATATTGAAACGTATACGGTTGCGGATGGGCTGGCAAACAACACTATCTACGCAATTGCGCCGGGGCCAAATGATGATCCTTGGCTGAGCACTGCGCAACAAGGCTTATATCGGTTCTCTGATGAATTTACGCCGCAATCTTATGAAGGACGCGGCAACGTTTTTGATCTAGCGTTTGATGACACAAACACGCTACGTACTGCAATTTTTGATGGCGAACTCATCCACGCAATTGATACAGGCAGTATTTGGCGGCCAGCCGTCGATCCGACAGCGTCGCCATCTGAAAAAGCACTATCCATTGCCGCAACAGATAGCGGCGACTTATGGATTGGCACGGCCGGTGGTGGCGCACTTCATTTTGACGGTTTGGAATGGAACACCTTTACCGATGCGACTGGCTTAGCGCATAACATTGTGTGGGCAATTCAGCCAGACGCGGCTGGCAACATTTGGCTTGGCACGGGTAACGGGATATCTGTTTATGACGGTGATACATGGACGACTTTCACAACCGCCGACGGCTTGTCTGGGAACGAAGTCCGTGAACTTTACTTTGATAAAAAAGGGATATTATTTGCAGCTACAAGCGCTGGCGTGTCTCAAATTAGTACAACGGAAGTATTTCCATGAAATGTTTGACGCACTAAAGTATTCATGCAACAATCGAGTAAGTAACTATTTATGAATGCTGATCCCACACCCAAACCAGTGATTGTCTGTGTCGAAGATGACCGCATGACACTTGACTTGATCAAATTATCATTGGGCGATGCTTACAACTTTATCGGTGTCTCAAATCCATCTGACGCGATGAGTGTTTTGCAACGTTTCCAGCCGAATTTAATTCTGCTGGATATTATGATGCCTGAAATTAGTGGGTGGGAAATCTTTCGACGCGTGCGTACGGAAGAAAAGTTCAAAGACGTGCCCGTTGTAATGCTCACGGCAAAATCAGCGAAGGTCGATCGTATTTATGGTGAACAAGTGGCTAAGGTAGACCGCTACCTGCTCAAGCCATTCGAGCCACGGGAACTGAAAACAGCAATTCAAGAAGTGCTGGCGAAACGCGCTGAAGAGCGTGAGTAAGCC
>JAHDBW010000490.1 GCA_020630175.1 Anaerolineales bacterium | reverse complement strand
TTGGTCTGAATCCAGCCTTCACTTTGCCAGCCATCTAGGCCGTCTTCAAAGCTGGTGTTGTAGCGAAGCTGCGGCAGTTGGATGTTGTCCAAGAGCACGCCGGGATAAGTCGTCGCGGCATCGGTGACATATTCAAACCGCAGGTTGATGGTCTGCCCGCGGAACGGCGTCAGGTCAACCGTTTGGGTTTGCCAGCCATTGCTTTTGCCTGTGTAGCCGGTGCCAAAGTTATGCCCGGCTAAGTCTAAACTGGTGGTGTTTGGGGTCTGCAAAAAGTGCCACTGCGCCTCCCCTTCGATTTGCGCCAGCACGTACAAATATTCGTAAGCAGACTCTGTGTCCCACCATAAATCGTAAGACAGCGTGAGCGGCGTGGCGCTCTCGGCGGGCAGGTCGAAACTGCGCGTGAGCCGCGTGTTGATGCTGTTGCCAGCGTTGCCCCACATAGCCCAGTCGCCAGCCTGCGCGTCTACTGGTAATAAGGGCAGCTGCTGCGTGCCGTTGAACATCAATTCCACCGGCTGCTCACACGTCACTTGCAGATAGTCCGCGCTAAATTGCGTCACCTCAAATGAAAACGCACCCTGACACGGCACAGCGCTGGGTTCAACTTGACCGGCATTGCTAGCAACCCAATCGGCAAAGATCGCCTCAGCCGAGTCGGTCGGCGCGTGCTGGGCTAATGCTGCATCCAACCCGGCAAATCCATTCGCTGGCGCTTGGCTCCAACTGCGGATGACGTCTGTGCCATACGCAGCGTTCACAAATTCCACAAAGCGATACGCCGCGCCGTAATGCGGTAGCACGTTTACTGTACCGGGCCACGCGTTGAGCTGCGTATTGGGCGCAGCCAAGAACGGATCAACAAACGCCTGCACAGACTGAAAGCCAGCTTCAGCCTCGGCCAATACCGAAAAGCCCTCATTGACCCACGTGGTTTCATCTGGATCTAAATACCATTGCAGCAAGTGCTGATATTCATGGGTCAAGGTGGCGTAGGCTTCAGGCGCTGTCAGCGGCAACAGCTCGGCGTTTAGAAACACCATGTCATGCGCGTTAGACAGGTGCGTAATGGCCTGTGGATATTGGTTCTGATGCGAAAAATAGCCCGTGCCCTGCGGGCCAATGCCGTTGGTATACACAATAAACACGCGTGGATCACCGTCAACGCCGGTGGTATCCACTGCGCCAAATAAGCGCTCTGTTGTGGGCACGATTTGTGTTTCGAAGGTGTCTAGGAAGGTCTGTGCGCTGGCCGCATCCACGACAATGCCATTGGCCACTAGCAAATAGGCATTGTCACTTTTGGCAACAATCTGCGCGGGTGGCGTGCTAACCACCCC
>JAHDBW010000156.1 GCA_020630175.1 Anaerolineales bacterium | reverse complement strand
AGTTGCTATCTCAGGACATCCCAGAAGTGGAAGGAAAAAATTTGCGCGTCCTCCATTAGAATATCTTCATGTCTAAATCTGCCGATCGCCTCAACAACTTTGGAACCTCAATCTTTACCGAGATTAGTGCCTTAGCAGCCGAGCATAATGCCTTGCGTCTTTCTAGCGGGTATCCCAATACAAGCGGGCCAGAGGTATTGATTGACGCCACAACCGCCGCGATGCAGGCTGGCGAAAATCAATACGGTTGGGCGCATGGAGTAGCACCGTTACGTACGGCTTTAGGCCAGCACGAACAGCGCTTTTATAACAATACGCTCAATTTAGAAACTGAAATCACTGTCACGGCTGGCGCAACGGAAGCCTTATTCTTGAGCACGATGGCCTTTGTAAATCCCGGCGATGAAGTGATTGTGCTGGAGCCTTATTTTGAGTATTACGTACCCAATACGGAAATGGCCGGTGGCATTCCACGGTTTGTGCCGTTGCGCGCACCTGATTGGACGTTTGATCCGACTGAATTAGCGGCGGCGTTTAGCAATAAAACCAAGCTGATTATGCTCAACACGCCGCACAACCCAACCGGCAAAGTATTCACATCGTCCGAATTGGAAACTATCGCTGCATTGTGCTGTAAATGGGATGTGATTGCCGTTGTTGATGAGGTGTACGAGCATCTTGTTTATAGTGGGGCAGCGCATCGGCGTTTACGCGACATGCCGGGCATGGCAGAACGGACGATCACGATCAGCAGTATGAGCAAGACGTTTTCAATGACGGGCTGGCGCATCGGGTGGATAATTGCGCCAGAACCGCTAACCGCTGCAATTCGCTTGGTACATCAATACACCGTGGATTGTGCGCCAGTGCCGCTACAACATGGTTGTGCTGCGGCGCTAGCGATGCCAGAAACGTATTACACCGAACTGGCAGCGAAATATCAGGCGAAGCGTGACCTATTGTTGCCTGCGCTGCGTCAGGTTGGGCTAGCGCCGTATGTACCGCAGGCCGGTTTTTTCATTATGGCTGACTTTAGCGCGCTTGGCTTTTCAGATGACGTGATATTTTGTAAACACTTAATTGAAACAATCGGGGTGGCAACTATTCCTCCATCGGCCTTCTTTTCTACACCACACAAACGGCTAGCAAAAAATTGGATTCGCTTTGCGTTTTGCAAGGATGATGCAGTTTTACACGCCGCGATTGACCGTCTCATGCAACTGTAAATTGATTCGCGTTTGGCAACGTTCTATAATTGAATAATGTCGGTCAAACACGCTGTTTGAGTCGGCAGGCTGTAATTTTATTCGCGTTCTAATCGCTAACTTTATTGTTATTTAACGACCCGTTTTTATGTCTCATACTCACGAATTTGCTGTAATTGGCTTAGGCCGTTTTGGGGCGTCACTTGCTGTGACGCTTGAAGAGCAAGGCCACTATGTGCTTGGCATCGATGACAATATCGATATTGTGCAAAGCCTTTCTTCACACTTAACACACATTGTCGCGCTAGACGCAACGGATGACGCCGCGCTTGTGGGCGTGGATATTGCTCACTTTGAAACGGTAGTTGTGGCGATTGGGACTGACTTTGAAAACAGTCTGCTGACGACGGTTGCGCTCAAACAAATGGGTGTGAAAACGGTAATCTGTAAGGCCATCAATGCGCGACAAAAAGAAATTTTAGAGCGCATTGGCGCAGATCGAGTGTTGTTGCCAGAAATGGAAGCTGGCTCCCGCTTAGCGTTAGAACTGATCAATCCGGGATTGATGGAACGCTTTGCAATTAGCCCCGGCTACAGCATTGCAGAAATTGAGTTGCCCGCTAAGTTTGTCGGAAAAACGCTGGCTACTGCTAACTTGCGCAGCGCATATGGCATGAATGTCTTGGTGATCAAGCGTGGCAAGCAAATGATGACTTCACCCGGCCCCCAAACTACCTTGCAAACAGGGGATTTGCTCGTCGTATTAGCAGAAGATGTTGATATCGAACGGCTATCAAAATCCTAACAAATGCCAAGCGATAAAACAGAGGCCCCGAAATCACGTCGGAGCCGCTCGCGTTACTTTTCAACGCACCCAGATCATCATAAAAACCGCTTCCAACTGCCAATTGCTGCGCAGTTGATGTTGGGGTTGGCGTTCCTGATTGTGTTGGGGGCGTGTGCCCTCTGGCTAACAAGCCTAGGCACTGACAACCCGCTAACCTATACCGAAACAATTTTTACAGCGGTCTCTGCGCTAACGGTCACAGGGCTTTCCCTCATCGTGCCGTCTGTAGATCTGTCTATTGCTGGGCAGGTGGTACTGCTGATTATGATTCAGATTGGCGGGGTGGGCTTCATGTTCATCATCGTTGTGCTGCTGCGCGCCTTAGGCCGCCAAATCCACTTGCGCAATCGTCTGGCGCTCACCAACTCGCTCGGCTTGGAATCACAGGCTGAAATTCTCAAATTGTTGCAGCGCGTGTTGGTTGGCGTGTTAGCGATAGAAGGCATTGGCGCGTTACTGCTTTGGCTGAACTGGTTGCGCTACTTCTCGCCCGGTAAGGCGCTGTGTTACGCTATTTTTCATGCGATTTCTGCGTTTTGTAATGCCGGGTTTGATCTATTCAACGGCGCAACTGATAAATACGGCAATCAATTTGAAGGCATTCCCACTGATAACATTTCACTCGCCATCTTAGGCAGTATTATTTTGATCGGGGGGCTAGGCATTCCCGTCATCGCGGAATTGATCGACTGGAAAGATCGGAAACGCTATTCGATCAACACGCGCCTGACGATTTTTGTGGTGTTAGGGCTAACGCTGTTTGGCTGGGTTGGGCTGTTTGTTTCAGAGGCCTTTCGTAATGGGGTGCTTGTTGATGAGCCGCTAATGACGCAGTTGATGCAGTCATTATTCCAGTCGATCTCTAACCGCACCGCTGGGTTTGCAGGCTTACCGCAATTTGGCCGCTTACAGTCCGGCAGCACGCTGCTGATCATGACGATGATGTACATTGGCTGTGCACCAGCCTCAATGGGTGGCGGGATTACAACAGGGACCTTCTCTGTGCTGTTGGTCTCGTTGAAGAGCTACATTCGCGGCGAACGCAAACCGCGCGTTTTTGGCCGCGCCATTGATAATGACACCGTACAACGTGCGGGCGCAATTCTCACGATTTCTGTAGTGTTAGTGCTGAGTGCCACGTGGTTGCTTGTGCTAACCCATCCACATCTCACCTTGGAACAAACGGTGTTTGAGGTGGTCTCTGCTTTTGCAACGTGCGGGCTTTCACTGGGTATAACGGGCGAATTCAACGCCTTTGGCCGTGTGATTATTATGCTGCTGATGTTTTGGGGCCGCCTCGGTCCGATGACGGTTGTGCTGGCCGTTGGGCAACGCCAAGATGCGGGGCCGCAACTATTGCAATATCCAGAAGAATCAATTTTGATTGGGTAGCGTTGAAAGGTGACGCTATTCCGCTAATAAATCAGCAGTTAGTTCAGACACCTCTGCGGCGGTAAGCTCAGTTTTTTCAAGTAAGGCCTGCGCAACCACCGCGATGGCTTTCCACGCTTGTGGGGCGCTGAGCGCGTTTTTTGTACGCTCTAGCAGCCACCGTTGATAGGCGTCACATTCGGCCCCGCTTTCTGTTAGCTCCAGCGCTAACTGAGAGACCACAATTTCATCTTGAAAGCCCAAAAATGAAGGGCTGTCCGGATACATCAACTGTTCCACCGCCATCCCCGCTAAAGTAACCATAATCTCTTTTTCGATGGCGTTGCGGCGTTGGTTGTACGTTCCCGTAATGAGGTGCTGCGACGGTTCTGTAAAGCGCGTATGGGCGATGCTGTCTGCATCTTCGCGCAAGGTGGTATACAAAAAGCGGCGCTTGAAAACAAGCGCCGCTACAACATGACCTGCTTCGTGGTGCGCAATGCGCGCCAGATCTGGAGTCATTACAGTATGCCTAAGTCGCGTAACAGCTGGGCCGCGCCAGTTGGCTCTTTGGCTTGGAAGGCAGATAGGCCAGCGTCACGGGCCGCGTCTACATTCAGCTTGTTATCGTCAATAAACAACACGCGACGTGGGTCAACATCCAACAATTCAATGACGCGCCGATAAATCTTCGGATCTGGTTTGACCGTGCCCATCTCATGCGAAGCAAAGATGACTTCAAAGTAATTGGTCAGGTTAGTGTCATTTTCAATCATTGGCCAATACACCACGTTCATATTGGTCAGTGCACCTAAGCGATAAGTATCTTTTAGTGCGATTAGCAAATCTTCTGCGCCTTCATAAGCCCCTTGTAACCAGCCTTCCATCTGCGCTAAGAATTCATCACTTGTGATGGTGAGATGCAAGTCTTTAACAACGCGCCGCGCAAATTCTTCGACTGGAATTAGGCCAGAATCAAACTGATGCACAGCGGGCGAATGCAGCCAACGCTCCCAAAGCTTTTCTTCACTAACCGGCGTTTGGGTAAATTGGGTCAGGTGTTTGACACCTTCAAAGCGTACCAGCACGCCAGCCATATCAAATAAGATGATGTCGTATTTTGGCGACTTTGTCATGGTGACAATTGGCGTGTGCATGGTGCTATCACTTGTGACATGCATCGACTCGGTTGGCAGAATATCATCTGGGTTTGGTGCTTGTGGCGTGTCATCGTCATCATTACCACCACCATTACGAATATTAAGCAGCGTGTAAGTAACTCCAGCGCCAAACACAAAGCCCAACATTAGCAGCCCAAAGCTGAGCCACCACGGCACATTGATTGGGAGTGTGGCCGTCGCGGCGTCTGCATCGGCAGCCTCTGCTGCGGCATCTTCAGTGAAACTGGCTTCTGCTAACGATGTCGCACGGACATCGGCTTCGGTAAGCCCTGATTCTGTTTCTGGTTCTGGCGTGGCGTCTTCAACAACCGGCTCGGCTTCTTCGACGACCTCTTCCACTTCTTCAGCGGGTTCAATTTCGCCTTCTACAGTCTCAGCATAAATCAATAGGTCTGCCGCAGTTGTGCCTTCTTCATCTGCTAGGGAGCTGGTAATAAGCTGCTGCCCAGCGTAGATCAGGTTGCCATCAATATTGTTGAGATCCTGTAGCCGTTGGAGACATTCCACCGTTTCACCACAGACCTGAATCGCAATACTCACCAGCGTATCGCCGGGTTCAACAATGTAATATTCGCGTCCGGCAATGGGGCCGATGATGATTTCCTCACCAAGATCGAGCACGTTGTCATTCGGTCCCATGTTGTTGAGTGTTTTCAATGCTTCAACACAGGCAATGGTTGGCCCACAGACCAAACTTGCTAACCGAATAAGCGAGTCGCCGCTTTGTACAACGTAATAAATCTTGCCATCGGCGCTTGGTTCTGGCACTTTGAACGCGGTTGGCACAATTGGCGCGCTGACTAAGACGCCGTCAGCAGCTTGGCGCGTGGCGGCAAGTTGCGCGGCGTACAAGGCATTGTCCGGCGTTGGATTGCCGTTGGCCTGTGCAGTAAGTTGGGCGGCAGGCACAGCCGTTGGCCCAAAGTCTGGCGTAGGTTGTGGCACGGCAGGTGCTGCCGCAGCGGGGGCTGCCGCGCCAACCGGCGCGGAAAAGACAGAGCGCGTTGGCACAGCGGTTGTGCGGCCAGTTGCCACAAGTGACATATCATCAACCCACCATTCTTGGGCTTGGCGACTGCGCAATTCCATCGTTAGCGTAACTTGCGAACTGCCCGGCACAAAGTTGACCGAGATCTGACGCCAGCCCGTTTCTGAGAGCTGATAGCCAGAATCTTGAATCTTCATGGTTGGCTCATTGATTTTGAGCCGATGTTCTGCACTTTGGTTTTCAGACTTGACCCAGACAGAAAAAAGATATTCTGCTCCCGGCGTTAGTCCGTATAGCGATTGCGACAGACTGAACCACACTGGGCGGCTATAGCCGATAGCATGCATGGCCTTACTGCCACCGTGGGTAATGTCAGACACCATGCGGGTTTCTGGCTGTTGCCAGTTAGCCGATTGTGCATCGGCACTGGTGGCTGTTGCGTGCCAATAATCCCAGCCGCTTGGCACTTCGGCGTTGGGCAACCCACCCCAAAGGATGGTGCCTTGTTCAAAGCCTGGATTCTGAAACAAATTCTGCTGGGCAGCTGGTGCAGCAACAACGTGTTGTGCGCCCATCCCTGTGGCAAAAATGCCTAAACAAACAAATAAAAATATAAAACGAAACTTCATCGGCTCAATTATAGCGAATCTAGCGCCTAAATCGGTTCGGAAATCCTAACCACGTGTCTGGCTTCTTTATTGTGTGGGGTAGCCGTAAGCGAGTGGTTGGGTAGGCCGTTAGTCTGGCATGCCTAGCGGCAATATGGATTGTTAGCTGTAGACTGCCATTTGCAAATTGGAGCGATATACTGATTTGGAAATTGGACAAATACTAGACAATCAATAGGATACGCAATAATGGCAGCAGAAAAAGTAATTGTAATTGGGAGTGGCTTTGGCGGATTAGGCACAGCCTGCCGCTTGGCCGCTAAAGGCTATGACGTTAGCATCTTTGAAAAACGTGACATGCTCGGTGGCCGTGGCTACGTCTATGAGCAAGATGGATTCAAATTTGATGGCGGCCCAACTGTAATTACCGCGCCATTTATGTTTGACGATATTTTTGCGGCAGCAGGGAAAAAGCGTGAAGACTACGTCACGTTTACCAAGTGCACGCCGTTTTATCGGATTTTTGACCATGAAGGCAAGTCTTTTGACTATACCGATGATGTTGACTTCAACGTTGCGCAGATCAAAGAGCGCAGCCCAAAAGACATGGACGGCTACCGTCGCTTTCTTGAAACTACAAAGCCAATCTTTCAAAAAGGCTTTATTGAACTGGCCGACCAACCGTTTCTGAACTTCACTGATATGCTCAAGGTCGCGCCAGACCTAATCAAGATGCAGTCTTACCTAAGCGTGTATAAATACGCCACGCAATTTATTGAAGACGACTTCTTGCGCCAGTGCTTTTCCTTCCATCCGCTGTTGATTGGTGGCAATCCATTTGATTCGCCTTCCATTTATGCCATGATCCATTACCTTGAAAAGAAGTGGGGCGTTTGGTTTGCGATGGGTGGTACGGGCGCTTTGGTACAAGCATTGGGTACCTTGTTTGAAGAACTAGGCGGCAAAATTCACCTTGAAGCCGATGTGGCTGAAATTACAGTCGATAACAACCGCACGGCCACGGGGATTACGCTGGCAAACGGCACGCATCACGCAGCAGACCACGTGGTCTCGAATGCTGATGTGGCGTTCACGTATAGCAAATTGCTAGAAAAGCAAAAGAAGCGTAAATACACCAAGCGCAAGGTAGAAAACACGCGCTATAGCATGTCGCTATTTGTCATTTATTTTGGCACCAAACGCCGTTATACAGATACTGGCCTGCGCCATCACAATATCATCTTGGGCGAACGTTATGAAGAATTGCTGACCGACATCTTCAAGCGCAAAATTGTGGCCGATGACTTTTCACTGTATTTGCACATGCCCACGTACACAGATCCATCGCTGGCACCAGAAGGCTGCGAAAACTTCTATGTACTTTCGCCGGTGCCGCACCTAGATTCTGGCACGGATTGGGAAACCTTTGCTCCAGAGTATAAAGACCGTATTTTGCAATTCTTGGAAGACAATTACCTGCCAGATTTACGTGAGAACATCATTTCAGAACACTATATTGACCCGTTGCACTTCCGCGATACGCTCAATAGCTGGAAAGGGTCGGCCTTTTCTATTGAACCAACGTTGACACAATCGGCTTGGTTCCGGCCGCACAATAAGTCTGAAGAGTTTGAGAACTTGTACTTTGTAGGGGCTAGCACGCATCCGGGTGCCGGGCTGCCGGGAGTGTTGTCTAGTAGCATCATCGCCGAACGGCTAATTTCTGGTGATGCGTTCAAGCAAGAATTAGACATGGACTAAGGAAGCAACACGCAATTGCCAAACGGCAAGGCTTTTGCAAGCAAGCCGTCCCTTTTACGCGTGTGTGTAGCAACGGGTGCTAAAAATTAGGAGTTATTAATTGACAAATAATATTTTCCTTCCATTTTCAGTGAAAAATACTGTACACTTTTTTGATGTGCCTAAAGGTACGTAAACATACCAATTAAGGACGGAGCGTGTTTTGAAATTACTGAAAATTAGCTTACCTTTGATGCTAGCGTTGTTATTAGCAGCGTGTGGTGGCGAAGAAGCGCCAGCTGTAGAAGAAAATGCAGCGCAAGAACAAGAGATTGAAGAGGTTACTGTGACAGATAGCGGCGATATTGTAACGGCCAGTGG
>JAHDBW010000489.1 GCA_020630175.1 Anaerolineales bacterium | reverse complement strand
GTCACCCGCGTCACCATCTGATAGCCCAGCCAGCGGAATGGTTCAAGCGGGATTTGGCCGAACTTAGCGTTGATGAAATTCATCCCGCGCCATTTGTCGAGGTCGTCGGCGTATAGATCAGTGATGACTTCACCGGCCATGTTGGCGGCAGTTACGCCGTGGCCAGAGTAGCCCAGCGCGTAATAGACGTTGTTGTGCGCACCTCGCACGCCCATTGAGCAGTTGCGGCGCAGGCTAATGGACAGTGTCCCTGTCCAGCGGTGTGAAATCGGATAGGGTTGCGTGCCGGGTAAGTACTGCGTCATCGTGCGGCGCATGTCTTGAATGGCCGGTTGAATATTGCCCTTGTATGCCGTGCGACTGTTGAATAAATAGTCGTAAGACTTGTTGCTGCCGCCGCCAAAGACGATGTGGCCTTCATTGGTGCGCGTGGCATAAGAAATACGATTGAGATCATCAGAAAAGCCCGCCGATCCGCGCCAGCCCGCCGCTTGTGCTTCGGTATCGGTGAGTGGGGCGGTTGAAAAGACGTGCGAATGCAGCGGAAAGTAGGACTTTCTAAAATAGCCGAGCTTGCCCGTATAGCCATTGGTTGCTAACACAATCGCGCCAGCCTTAACGCTGCCGTTGGGCGTACTAAGCGTAATTGTTGCGCCTTCTTCCACCTTGGTGACCGGTGTGTTTTCAAAAACCGTCACACCTAAGCCTTCTAAGACTGGCCGCATAGCGCGAGTGTATTGCGCGCCGTTTAGCTGGCCTTCATTGGCATCAAACAGTGCCCCGTAAATGCCGGTCAGATTGAGGTAGCGTTGCGCAGCATCTTTTTCTAAGAACTGCACCGGAATGCCGAGCGCATTTAGCTCAGCAACTTCAGCGCGGGCGTCATTGGCGCGTTGTTCATCGGTGAACACTTCTAAACAGCCATCGCGGCGGTAGCTAACCGCTAAGTTATGGTCACGGATTGAGGCTTCAATCGCGTCGATTGTGCGGTTGGTGTGCGCGTAAACCTGCTGGGTTTGCTGGGCGCTCATCTCGCCCATGCCGTACACCCAATTCAGCATCATGCCGCCGTTGCGTCCGCTAGCTCCGTTGCCAAGCGTCTTGGCTTCTAAAATGACCACCTTTTTATTAGGAAAGCGCCGCATAAAATTGTACGCCGTCGATACACCCGTGTAGCCACCGCCAATGATTGCTAAATCCACAGTGATGGCTTGCTTGAGTGGGGCGTTGGCCTGGTAATTTGGCGTGTAGCTCGCCCAAAGCGAGACGTTATCGTCAATTTCAAGCTTCTCCCAGCTTAGTGGGTAAGAAATAGACGTAAACGCCTGCGATGTTTTATAGAGGGC
>JAHDBW010000155.1 GCA_020630175.1 Anaerolineales bacterium | reverse complement strand
TTTTGTTTTTAACATGCACAACAAGCCGCTAAAACAGCGCTAGCTGATCTCCATCATCTGCGGGTAGCACGCCTTCAAGCGTGAGCAAAGCTTCTTTGATTGCCAAGCCCCCAGCATAGCCCGTCAGTTTACCGTTAGCGCCAATCACCCGATGGCATGGAATGACCACCGGAATCGGATTTTGCCCGTTGGCAGCGCCAACCGCCCGTGAAGCGTTAGGCTTGCCAAGCTGTTTGGCGATGGCCCCATAGCTAGTGGTCTGCCCGTAGGGGATTGCCAGCAGCGCTTGCCACACTTGCTTCTGAAAGGCCGTGCCGTGCGGCGTTAGCGGCAGATCAAACGTGGTGCGCTGACCGCTGAAATAAGCTTGCAATTGCTCTTGCGCATTTGGAAACGCGAGGTCATCGCGCACCCAAGAGGCTGGAATTTGGAACGGATCTACCGCATGTTGAAAGCTCATGTGCGTAATGCCAGCGTCTGTGCCGCCAATAAGAAATGGCCCAAGCGGTGACGTAATAAGCGCGTAGGTAATCATGCTTGCTCCATTACGCTTTCACAGCGCATCCAACGTTCAATTTCGGCGGCGTTCAAAGGCCGGAAGCCATACTGCGCATATAAGCCGTGGGCATCGCCGGTCAGTAAATAAAGCTGGCTCACAGTTGCCAACGCCGGATGCTGCAAAATGCAGTCCACCAGCCACTTTCCTAGGCCCGCGCCCTGAAAGTCAGGCAAGACAAATACATCGGCAATGTATCCAAACACGCCCGCATCGGTCACTAGTCTGGCAAAGCCGATTTGCTGACCGTTGCTATACATGCCAAACACCACGCTGTGTGCGATGGTTGTCCGGATAACAGCATGCGGCCGCCCTTTGGCCCAATACGAATCTTCAGAAAGCCAATTGCAAATGAAGGGCAGGTCTAAACGGGTGCGGTCGGTGCTCAGCTCTACGTTGCCCAACTGCCACGTTTGGCGGTGATTGAAGGCGTCGGTCATAGGTCTTCATCATCCTGCACGCGTAAGGTTTCTAGCACGGCAAATAAAAAGAACGTGCCAACCGTTGCCACGCCGGTCAGGAATAACCCCAAGAAAATGTGCCAGCGTAGATATGAAATCAGCAACCAAGAGGTGGCAAAGGGCACGATGAAAATAACAAATAGTTTTAAGGCCGTCACCCAAGTGGGAGGCGCTTCAGCGGGCGGCGGCTTTGACACAACCGTTTCGTCGGCCACTTCATGTTCAAACCGCTCGACTTCCATTTCGCGGGCGGCTTTCCAAGCGGCTTCACGTTTATGCTGCCGTTCTTGCCATTCTTGATTGAACTCAATTTCAAAGTCTTGCAGATCACGGTCGTAAAGGCGGCGCTTCTCTGGATCGCTAAGCGTTTCGTAAGCCAGATTGAGTTTTTTTAGATCCTCAACAGCCACTAATTTATAGGCGTCTTTGTCGATCCGGTCGGGGTGAAAGACAAACGCCAAGTAACGGTAGCGCTGCCGAATTTCATCAGTGGTGGCTGTAATGGAGACGCCAAGGCGTGCGTAGTAATCATCCATAGCGCAGGCGGGTGGGGTTACTCAGCTTTGAAAATATCCGCCGCCAATTCGGTGAGTTTTTCAATGCGTTCCTCGTCAAACTTTTTATCGATGAAGTATTTTTCAACGAGCTCTTGCGGCGTTAGCGATTCGGCTGAAAATTGGCCTAACCGGGCGCGGGCTTCATGTTCTACTTTTTGCGTAATGCTAAAACTGTAGGCGGCTTTGAGCGCGGCTTTGATATCACGGTCACGCAGTTGCGGTAATTGTTCAGCCTTAACATCAATCAGCACGCGTACAATTGCATCATCAATCACTTTGCGCCCGATGGTTTCGATGACAAACTCGGTTGGTTCGGCTTCTTTGCGCACATCCGCGCGGATTGTTTTGAACGGGCGCGCTTCAACTTCGATAAACTTCCACGTTGATTTATCGCGCTCAAGTTCAACCCAGCAAAAGCCTTTGGCTTCTTTCTCTTCGCCAAAGTCGATGCGTTCCAAGCTGCCAGAATACACAACGCCGGGGTAGCGGCCTTTGTTCAAATCTTGATGCTTATGAATGTGGCCCATTGCCACATAATCCCACGCCGGATTATTCATATCACTAAGGTTGACGGCCACATCGTTGCCTAGCATTACCGTCCGTTCTGAGCCTAATTTGGCCTCAGCAATGCTGAAGTGACCGCTTAATACGCGTGGCATGTCGTGCTTAGCCGCTTCTTTGGTGAGCCCATTTAGCAGCTCGCTTACCCTTGTGCGGAGTGCTTTTTCTAGCTCTTCTACGGTAGCGCCTTTGTATTCTTCCCGTTGCAACAACCGATTGCGCATGGGGTACTGTAGCCAGCCCAGAAATACGGGGCCACTTTTTGTTTGCACCACTTGCGAGCCCGGCTTTTTACCAAGAATGGTGCCATCCACATTTAGCGCACTGAAGATATCAAGCGTGGTGGCTTTGGCAGCCATTGCGGGTAAATCATGGTTGCCTACCAATAACAAAACTGGCATCTTATCTGCCAAACGCTTGATGCGGCGGGCAAACTCGCGCTGCTGCGTTTTGTCTGGATCACGCGTTTTGAAGGCATCCCCAGCAAACACGGTCAGGTCGGCGTCATTGTCTAAGGCGTAATCGATGACTTGATCTAAGCGATCTAAAAAATCGCGCACGCGGGAAGAGGTGCCCGTCTCTTGATCGATTCGTCCGTAGTTTTCCATGCCGATATGAAGGTCGGCAAAATGCAGCATGCGTATCATGGTTGAATTGTCATTGCTTATTGGAGATTGGTCAATGGTTGTTGACCGGTTACCTATGATGCGCAAAAGCGCTGAGTTAAAACAAAACAGATTGTTTGGCAACTGAAAAGAGTTTAACAAAAAAACGCTCAGTCGATCGACTGAGCGTTTATTAGCGATAAGTAACCAGTTATTTATGAATAGGTAAGCCTTGAAAGGCCATAATTCGGTAGAATTTTTGTGCCTAGCGGGCGTGTTTGCAGTCGATTTACAAGCGTGCGAGCGACAATTTCGCCAAGTTGACGAGAATTCAACGGTTGTGTCAAAAAGCCATTCACTGAGGAACGACGTGCACGGCGCACAACTTCTTCATCACCAACATTTGTAAGCATCAAAACTGGCAAACGTAAATATTTTGGGTTGTTACGAATATGTTGAACAAACTCAAACCCATCCATTAATTGCATATGGGCTTCAGTAATTATGAGGTCAATGCGGTTATCTTGCAGACAGTACAACCCTTCCAAGCCACTTTCGGCTAAAAAGACTTGATGCCCTTCACGACTTAACACATATTGCATAACACGCAAATTCACACGCGATTCATCTACCAATAATATCGTTGCCATCTTGTACCTACTAAATTAAAATACCGCTCTACACTTTTACCATTACTACTTCTACAGTCTTAGTGTAGCAACGCCCCTTTTACCAGGAAATAACTATTATTACCTAATTCAAACCAGAAATATACTTTATTGCTAAAACGCCAATAATTCCGAATCAATTTCTAAATGTTACGACAATAAAGCGCTTGTATTACGCTATTACGAGGCTTGTAATACAAGTATGACAAACCTTTCTGACGATAGTTCTGACGCTTAGCAGATGTTAGAGTGGTTTTTTTGTGGGCTTGCCAACACGGCGCGGATATTTTGAAGGGGTAGCCGATTGTTTGTTAATCCGCACAACATAGCGGGGATCTGGTAATCCGGCCAAAGAAATCGTGATCACATCTTGTACAGCACCACCCAGCAGTTCGATAGCGGTCTGCGCTTCTGCAACTTCACGCGTTGCAGAGCCGCCTTTCATGGCTAGCATTTGGCCACCTACAGTCACCAACGGTAATAAGTACTCGGTCAACACTGGTAAGTGTGCACAGGCGCGCGCAATCGCAACGTCATAAGCTTCACGATGGTCGGCTAACTGCCCAACAGCTTCAGCCCGCTCGTTGAGGATAACAACATCTTTGAGCTGTAAAGTTTCTACCATGTGTTGCAAGAATTTACACTTCTTGCCAACCGATTCGACAAGGGTAAGAGTCAACTCTGGTCGCATAATCTTCAAGACTAGCCCCGGAAACCCAGCACCAGTGCCAACATCAATAATATGTGACATATTGGCAGGCAAGTAGGGCAGCACTGTTAATGAATCTTGAAAGTGCTTTAACTCCGCATCTTGTGGATCGCGAATAGCAGTTAAATTATGAACCTGATTCCACACGAGGAGTTCGGTTTTATAAGTATCAAGCTGGGCTTGTTGAGCAGGCGTTACAGGCATACATAGAGTCTACTTGATTGTGACGGCTTGTACAGTGCTACACGGTGTCTAAAAGTGATTGTATGGCCCTTGGCGATTGCCAAACAACCGCACCCATTTGCACGCATTGTGCGCCAACAGACATCGCTTGAAATAGCTGCTCTGGCCTTGCAATGCCAGCCGCTAACAAAGAAAGTTCCGTTTGCGCTCTTAATGTTTGTACAGCAGTGATATTATGCGCCGCCTGATCGGCACTATAGCACCGCCCACTCGGTAAGACAGCCTTGTCCGAATCGGTGGCTGCATAACGCGGTGTAGCGCAACAAGTTAACCCAATCGCACCACGCTCCGCTGCGACAGTTGCCAATTGCGCAAAACCTTCATACGGTAAGCGCACGATTACCGGCAGTTCACCATCTACGGCAGCTTCAATAATATGCGCAGCCGCAGTCAAATCAATATCATGCCGGAAGCCAAGCTCAACACCAATCACATTGCGATGTTCTGCCAATAACTCCACTGCACGCCAAGCATGATCGGGGGTATCTAAAGCAAGATGGGGGATTACAGGACAAGACAATCGTTGCCAACGCCCACCAAATCGCTTGAGCGCACTACGCACCCCAGGGTTGGGTAACCCTGTATGTAGCACAACGCCTTGATCTGTGTTGACCGCACCATTGGCACGCGCCGGCTGCCGAGGGCTCCAAGTTAGTGGATTTGTAATAAACGCCCCCAGTTTTGAGAAATCAAATTGCTTGGCGTATTCATCTGCAAAGCCCCAAATGCCCGCCATTGTTAACAGTGGCGTATTGAGAACTAAGCCTGTTTTGTGGCGCGGTGCAAGTTCAATCATTTTTTAGCCGCAGTTTTCTTAGCCTCTTTTTCGCTCAGGTACCAATGCCAAAGCAACATGCTCGCCATCGAACGATGCGGCCGCCAGTCCTCGGCGATTTTTTTGAACTCTAATGCCTTGGGGCGCACTGCTAGTCCAAAAACGTCTTTTACCGCCGCGTGCAATGCAATATCACCGGCTGGCAAAATATCTGGGCGCTGTAACACCATCAGCAAATAGACTTCCGCAGTCCACATGCCAATGCCTGTGAGTTTAGTCAACTCAGCTGCGACGGCTGCGTCATCGGCAGTCTCAAGTGCGTCAAAGTCTAACGAACCATCTAAAGTTGCAGTCGCTAAAATGCGTCCATAGCGCGTTTTTTGACGGCTAAAGCCCACTGTTTTGAGTTCAGCATCGTCTAAGGTTAGAAATGCTTCAGGCGTTACAACGCCTAGCTGATCTGTGAGTTTATCGTATGCAGCTTGCGCTGATGCTAGCGAGACCTGTTGCTCTAGAATAATTTTGAGCACAGTCGCAAACCCAGGGGCGCGTGACCAATCTGGTGGCGCACCGTAAGTGTTGTAAATCCGCGCAAACTCAGGAATTTGAATCAAAAATGAAATAGAAGGGTGCATTATTAGTTAGATGCTATACGAACGACAATGTCTTATTCTACTGATTGCGTCTGTAGTGGGGCCCAAAAGTTAGTCTTGCGCTTAGCAATCAACATCCGGCCCATTACAACAAACGCCAGTATTTGCATAGTACGTTTGCAAGAATACCGCAGAGCCTCCATATTCAACACCACCAATATGTGGCCTAGCCTAGCAGTTACAAACCTGAATTGATAGCTCTGCTGAAACACGACACAAGCAACTTGTAAATCTCACGGAATTGCAGTTGCTACATTTAGCAGGTTAGGCTATTTTCAAAGCATGGAAATGATTACAACGAACTGCTGTATTGTTGGCGCTGGACCAGCCGGGGCAATTCTGGCGCTCTTGCTTGCCCGAAAAGGCATTGACGTCACATTGATTGAAGCGCAAAAAGATTTCAACCGTGCGTTCAGAGGGGATACAGTTCATTCTGGCACCATGGAGTTGCTAAACTCGCTAGGCTTAGCAGACGCATTAATGCAATTGCCGCATAGCAAACTATACAGTGGCAAGATTGAAGGGCCAGTGTTTGCAGCCCCATTTGAAATCATCGACTTTTCTGCACTAAACAGCCCCTTTCCATATGTAACTATGATGCCACAGGCAGACTTTTTAACATATGTGATCGATCAGGCTTCGCAATATCCTAATTTTAAATTGCGCTTAAAAACAAGCGCAACAGCACTCATTAAAACAAACGGTGAAATAGTTGGGGTCAAATTCCGTAGTGGCAAGCAGCAGGGTGAAATCTATGCCAACGTGACTATCGCCGCTGATGGACGCGCCTCAAAGCTAAGAGCCGCGTCTGGGCTACCCTACACGAAATTAGCAGCGCCAATGGATGTGTTGTGGCTCTCGTTACCGCGTCAGGCCGGTGAAATGATAAAAGCGAAGGGCTTGGCAGGTCGCATTGGAAAAGGCGCAATCGTGCTAATTTTTGAGCGGACGCAAGATTGGCAAATCGGCGTTGTTGTCTTGAAAGGATCTTATCGCGATATAAAAAGAGCGGGATTAGCTTCATTTACAAACCTGCTGCGCACCATGATTCCAGAATTCAACACCACGCTAGATGCACTAACAGATTGGCGGCAAGTTGTGCCACTTTCGGTTGAAATAGGGCGATTGAAGGAATGGGCAAAGCCGGGGTTATTAATCATCGGAGATGCAGCCCATACAATGTCTCCTGTTGGCGGTATTGGAATCAACTACGCCATCCAAGATGCCGTTGCAACAGCAAACGTTCTGTATGCACCACTTCAACAGAATGCGCTAACGTTTCCAGATTTACAGCGTGTTCAGCAACAACGCGAGCTAGGAACACGTATTGCGCAACGGTTTCAAGCAATTGCCCAACGTCAAATCATTGGTCGATTCCTAAATACAGATGTGGTGAAACCACCGCTACCAGCAAAACTAATCCAGCGCATACCTGTTATTCGCAAACTGCTGGCACGTTTCATTGCGTATGGCGCATTCCCTGTAACGCTAGCACCTGAACTACAAAAACCGATTAGCTCAATCGCCAACCGCACTTGCTAGGGTGCCGCGCCCAACAACCACATAAACAATCACACCTAAATTCAGCACACCGTCGCTACGATCGATGACGCCAGCTCGAATTTCGTCAGTAACCATTGTTGCTTCCCAAGTTTCGCTATCAAAACCAGGCGTTCTACCGGAGGCTTTCCAACTGTAGCGGTTTACATTTTCAGTATCGACTGCGAACGTATATTGCGCTAATTTAGGAAATGTCTGTACCACCAACGCTAAGGCCTCAGCTTCGTTCGTCGGGGCAGGTGCATCAACGCTGAAAGAAAAGCTGCCAACGCTAGCTGCATTAATGTCTACATCCAGCCGGCCATTGAGTGTGCCATCCCCATAACTAACAGACCCCACGCCGCGTGGCTCTGTAAAAACGGCGCCATACGTCACAAGCGCTGCATTTGAGGCCTCTTCCGCCGCTTGTTCAGCATCGTCACTCATATGCAAGCCCGGTTGCCAGCCGCCAGAAAACCCAGACGCAAAACGAGGCTGCGTATTTACGCCAAGAATGTCTTGCAAGTATGTCTCAATAATTGCCTTGGCATCGTCAGAAGCAACCCCTTGTGCATTAACCTTAGTCGCTACAGCCGCAGCGGTTTGCGCAACAATCACGCTTTTTGTCGCTGCAGACTGACCAAACCCAACCGCGCTTGTTGCAATTGCTTGTGAGGTACCTGCTAGTGCAGTAGGGTCTTGCGCCACTGCAATCGCAGTTTGCGCAACCTCTGCCCCTTCAGTTAAAGCAACCTGCCCACCACGAACTGCAAGCGTCCCCGCCGCTTGCACAACCTCGGTGCCATTTGTGGGAATGCTCACCCCGCTTTCTGTAAAAAAACTCATAGCACTACATGCCATGGTAAACAATGCGAGAGCCGCAAATGGCAAAATCAATGCTCGATTAGAATGTATGTTCATTTTTTTATTGTACCTGAAAGTTAGTTCACGATAGGTTGGCACCTTAAATAAAAAAACGCCGCCGATTTATAAAAATCGTGC
>JAHDBW010000154.1 GCA_020630175.1 Anaerolineales bacterium | reverse complement strand
GCAATGGAAGAAGGCGACGGCGATGCAGCAATGGCTGCTGGCGCTGGCGTTGACGGCGAATTGAACATCATTGCTGTTCAACACGCTGAATGTGCATGGGATGCATTCTGGTGTACCGTTCAAGCTGGTATTGAACAAGGTGCAGCGGACAATGGCGTAAACGTCACCATCCTTGCTCCAGACGAATTTGATGTCGACAAGACTGCTTCATTGATTGAACAAGCAGTTGCTGCACAACCAGACGCAATTATGCTGACGGTCACTGACGCAACCGTATTCTCAGACCCAATCAACGCTGCACTTGACGCTGGCATTCCAGTTGTTGCTTACAACGCTGGTGCTGGCCCAATTGAAGACGGCATTCCATACCTGACCTACTTCGGTCAAGATGAATATGCTGGTGGTTACCTAGGTGGTCAACGCTTGGCTGCTAACGGTGGCACAAAAGGTCTATGTATCAATCACGCGCCAGGTCACACCGGTGTTGCAAAACGCTGTGCTGGTTTTGAAGATGCAATGACCGAAGCTGGTCTTGGCTACGAAGAACTCGTAATCAACGACGATCCTGCTGAATCAGCCACCATCATTGGTGACTACTACGCAGCAAACCCAGAAGTTGATATCTTCATCACCATGGGTCCTAACGGCGCTGTTCCTTTCTACGCATTCTTGGACAACGAAGGTCTAACCACCGACGACATGGTCCACGGTACGTTTGATAACAGCCCAGAAATTAGCGCAATGATCGAAAGTGGCGTTACCCAATTCGGTATCGACCAACAACCATTCCTACAAGGGTATGGTGGTGTGACTGCGCTAACATTGGCTGCTCGCTACGGTATCTTGCCTGCTGGCCCAGTGACTGCAACCGGTCCTGGTTTCATCACCGCAGACACCTTGGGTGACCCAGCTGGTGCAGACGCTCCACTGTCAATCATCGCTGTCCAACACGCTGAATGTGCATGGGATGCGTTCTGGTGTGTTGTCCAAAACGGTGCTACCACCGCTGCAGACAACATGAACATCGATCTGCAAATCTTGGCGCCAGACGAATTTGACGTCGACAAGACTGCTTCATTGATCGAACAAGCTGTTGCCGCTCAACCAGATGCAATTATGTTGACCGTTACGGACGCAACCGTGTTCGCTGACCCAATCAACGCTGCGCTAGAAGCTGGCATTCCAGTTGTTGCTTACAACGCTGGTTCAGGCCCAGTCAATGACGGCATTGCATACTCAACCTACTTCGGCCAAGACGAGTACGCTGGTGGTTACCAAGGTGGCCAACGCTTGGCTGCTGACGGTGGCACACTAGGTGTTTGTATCAACCACGCGCCAGGTCACACTGGTGTTGCACAACGCTGTGCTGGTTTCGAAGCCGCTATGGCTGAAGCTGGTATTGGCTACGAAGAACTCGTAATCAATGACGATCCTGCTGAATCAGCAACCATCATTGGTGACTACTACGCCGCTAACCCAGATGCAGATATCTTCATCACCATGGGTCCTAACGGTGCAGTTCCGTTCTACAGCTTCTTGGACAACGAAGGCCTAACCGCTGATGACTTCATCCACGGTACCTTCGACTTGAGCCCAGAAATTAGCGCAATGATCGAAAGTGGCGTTACCCAATTCGGTATCGACCAACAACCATTCCTACAAGGGTTTGGTGCTGTTCAAGCGTTGAACTTGATGGTTCGCCACGGTGTTGTTCCAGCACTTCCAGTGACCCCAACCGGTCCTGGTTTCGTGACCCTAGACAACCTCGCTGTTGTACAAGAATTGGCTGGTGAATACCGCTAATCACACTGTGAGGGGCTAGTCTCTAGCCGCTTGCTATTCGCTGGTCGGGTCTTCAAGATCCGGCCAGCGTCTTCCTAAACCTTATGGAAAAAGTCACTTTACGGGTCCGTTTGCTGCGATTGTTTGAAAATTCTGCGATCGCTGGCCCTCTCATTACGCTTATCGCTATTTATGTGCTGTCGTGGCTCTTTGTACCGAACTTCGCCACTTGGCGGACGCTTTCGGGCATTATTACGGCGGTCTCAATTTCAGGTATTGTCACCATTGGCATTACGATCCTAATGATTTCGGGCGAGTTTGATTTATCACTCGCGCCAATGATCGCCATGAGCGGTTATCTTTTTGGGTCGGTTTCAGTGGGTGCAGACAACCTAATTGTCAACACGTTATCGTCTTGGGGGCTACCAGCTACGGTCGGACAGGGCAATATTCCATTTGCAATCTTTCTTGGGCTTGGCGTTCCGGCGCTGATGGGGTTAGTTAATGGTCTGATCCTTATTTGGACCAACATCCCTTCTTTTATTGTCACATTAGGCACGCGCCAAATTTATCGCGGTCTGGTGTGGATTGTAGCCGGCGCAGAACTGCTGCAAGTCCTCGATGAGCCATTCGTCTACCAAGTGCTAAACGGTAAGATGGAAGGCCTAAACGATTATATTCGAACTAATCTTATTGGTCCTGAAGTGCGCGACCGGGTCAATTTCCGTTATGCCACATTGTGGCTTATCGGTCTAGTGACCATTTATCAAACACTTCTCGTCCGTACAAAATTTGGCAATCACCTCTTTGCAATTGGTGGTAACGAAGGGGCGGCCCGCACCCAAGGCGTACGCAGTGCCCGTGCGCGGGTAACCGGCTTCGTCATCAGCGGGATGCTCGCCGGATTTGCTGGCATGGTGCAATTTAGTCAATTCAAAAGCGTGCGTGTGGCAGAGCAAACTGGTATCGAACTCACGGCAATTGCCGGTGCAGTTGTGGGTGGGGCGCTACTGAACGGTGGCTACGGCAGCGTTTGGGGCGCACTTGTTGGGGTACTCCTAATTAGCGTACTACGCTCTTCCGTAATTTTGCTAAAAATTCCGTTTGTTCCGGCTGACAATTTCCCAGCCATTGTAGGCGTTACGATTATCGCCTCTGTAATTTTCAACAACTGGCTCCGCAACCGTTCTACTTCATAGACTAACGCGAGACTATTAATCTAATTCGAGACAAGAACATGGCTGAAGCAGTATTAGAAAAAGTAAATGATCCCTTTGCAGACAATCCACTAGTGGTGGATATGCAAAGTATTACCAAACGTTTTGGGACCGTTGAAGCGTTACGCGGCGTGGATTTCCAAGTTCGGAAAGGCGAAGTGCGCGCGCTCATGGGCGACAACGGCGCTGGGAAATCAACCCTGATCAAAGTGTTGACCGGTGTGCATACGCCAACAACAGGTCAGATTGTATTTGATGGCGAAAACGTTCAAATCAATTCACCAGCAGATGCTCGCGCATTGGGGATTGAAACATGTTATCAAGACTTGGCGCTGATCCCGCTGATGAGCATCTGGCGCAACTTCTTCTTAGGGCGCGAACTCACCACAGATATCGGGCCAATCAAATGGCTCCGCCGCAAAGAAATGGCAGTGCAATGCCGCGAATCGCTCAAAGACATTGGCATTCACATTCGCTCTGCGGAAGAAAAAGTAGGCAAAATGTCTGGTGGGGAACGCCAATCGATTGCGATTGGGCGGGCAATCCACTTTGGCGCAAAATTGCTGATCTTAGATGAACCAACCTCAGCGCTCTCTGTAAAAGAAACCGGCAAAGTATTGGACTATATCCGCGCAGCGCGTGATCGTGGTTTGCCGGTAATTTTTATTACGCACAACGTGAATCACATTTATGAAGTGTCTGATAGCTATACCATTATTCGCCAAGGCAAAAGCGTGGGCACATACCTCAAAGGTGAACTGACCCAACAAGATATTGCCGACCTAATTACAGGCGCACGTGAAAAGTAAATTGGATTGATAGTGGTTGGGGGGGGATGTTGGTGTGCTGGTTGGCTAGTTAGTTAGTCAGGCTCCCAACCAACCCAACTATCACACCAACACACCAACCAACTCTCTTCCCTATGTTAAATATTGGTCTTATCGGTGCCGGGCGCATCGGTCAAATTCATGGCGAAAGTATTGCAAACCGCAACCCAAATGCGAACTTAGCTGCCATTAGTGATGTTCACTTGCCATCTGCGCAAGCCTTAGCAGAGCGGTTACATGTCAAAAACGTGTATACCGATCACCGCGACATTCTGGCAGACCCAACGATTGATGCCGTGGCAATTTGCTCTAGCAGCAACGTACATGCGCAGCAAATCAAAGAAGCCGCTGAAGCTGGCAAACATATTTTTTGCGAAAAACCAATCGCCACAGATCTGGCAAAAATTGACGAAGCGCTCGCCGCTGTTGAAAAAGCAGGCGTCAAGCTCTTGGTTGCCTTTCAACGCCGCTTTGATCCGTCATTTGCGGCGGCGCAAGCCAAGGTTGCCGCTGGTGAATTGGGCGATCCGCGGCTGATTATTATTACCAGCCGTGATCCGGCGCCACCACCAGTTGAATACTTAAAAGCATCGGGCGGGTTGTTCAATGACATGACCATTCATGACTTTGATATGGCGCGCTTCCTTGTGCCAGACAGTCCCATTGTTGAAGTTTATGCAACCGGAGGCACGCTAGTTGATGAAAAAATTGGCACAGAAGCCAATGATATCGACACCGCTGCCCTCATTCTGAAATATGAAAACGGCGCAACGGCCATCATCAATAACTGTCGTCAATCAGACTATGGGTACGACCAGCGCATTGAATGGTTTGGTTCTAAAGGGCAGGTACAAGTCAACAATCATCAGCCTAATCAGGCAGTGATTAGCACCGCAGCCGGCGTTGAAAGCGCCTTGCCATACCATTTCTTTTTAGAACGCTACATGGATGCTTACGTCAATGAGATGCAAGCATTTATTGACTGTGTAAACAATGACACTGCACCGATCGTCTCTGGCATCGATGGCCGTTGGCCCGTTGTCATTGCGAAGGCGGCAGCGCTGTCACTGCAAGAAAATCGACCTGTTCTAATTTCTGAAATCAAATAAGAAGGTAGCAGCCAGAGAGCGCATGTTGACTGACAATCGCAAGACGCGGCATTTATATAATCAACATCTCTGACTTCTTTCCTCTATCTCCTAACTTCAATCTTTAGCGGAGTAGCATATGGCGAAGACTATTCGCATGACGATGGCACAAGCCCTCGTTACCTATATCAACAATCAATTCACTGAGCGCGACGGCGTTGAACACAAGTTCATTGACGGCGTTTTTGGTATTTTTGGGCACGGCAACGTGGCCGGTATGGGGCAGGCGCTACATCAGACGCCAAGCATGCCGTATTACCAAACGCGCAATGAGCAAGCCATGGTGCACACCGCCGCTGGCTATGCCAAAATGCACAATCGGCTAAAGACCTTTGCTTGCACCACCTCTGTTGGGCCAGGTGCAACAAACTTAGTAACAGCTGCCGCTGGCGCAACCATCAACCGTTTGCCAGTGTTGCTCTTGCCCGGTGATATTTTTGCCCGCCGTTCCGCTGGCCCCTTGTTGCAACAAATTGAAGTCCCGCACACGCAAGATATTTCTGCGAATGACACGCTCCGGCCTGTTTCGCGCTATTGGGACCGTATCAATCGGCCAGAACAACTGTTGGCCGCGATGCCACACGCCATGCGCGTGCTGACCTCCCAAGCAGACACTGGCGCGGTGACCATTGGCATCCCACATGACGTGCAAGCCGAAGCTTTTGATTACCCAGCCCACTTCTTCCAAAAGAAAGTATGGTTTATTCCACGCCCGCTGCCAGATAGCACCTTGCTACAACGTGCAGCGGCCATGATCAAAGGCGCTAAAAAGCCGCTGATTGTTGCTGGGGGTGGAGTGATTTACGCCGAAGCCACCGCCGCGCTGGCCGCCTTTGTAGACGCAACCGGCATTCCAGTCAGTGAAACGCAAGCTGGGAAAGGGTCTTTGCACTATAAGCACCGCTTAGCCGTTGGCGCGATTGGCGTCACCGGCAATAAAGCCGCGAACGCAATGGCGCAAGAAGCCGACCTGATCATTGGCATTGGAACCCGTTACAACGACTTTATGACCGCGTCACAAAGTGGTCTCGGCGCTGAAGGCGCGAAATTCGTCAACATCAACATTGCCGAATTTGACTCGCACAAGCAAGGCGCATTGCCGCTTACCGGCGACGCCCGTGAAACGCTAACCGTGCTAACAGACATGCTGGCTGGCTGGCAAACAGACGCCGCTTACCAAGCCCGCGCAACCGAACTTGCCACCGAATGGGACGGCATTGTGGCCGACTATTACACGCAAGAATTGCAGCCACTACCAGCCCAAGCTGAAGTAATTGGCGCAATCAATACTTTCTGTGATGACAAAGACGTCATCGTCAACGCGGCTGGTTCGGCACCGGGCGACCTGCACAAGCTGTGGCGCACCACCGATCCGAAGCAATATCACCTTGAATATGGCAACTCTTGCATGGGCTATGAAATTGCCGGTGGTATGGGTGCGAAGATGGCCGATCCAAGCCGTGAAGTCTATGTCATTGTTGGTGATGCCTCATACTTGATGATGCCCTCTGAAATTGTGACAAGCGTCCAAGAAGGCATCAAGCTGGTCATCATTCTCATCAATAACAATGGGTATGCATCGATTGGGGCACTGTCGCGTTCTGTTGGGGACGATGGCTTTGGCACCCGCATGGCCTTCAAAGATGAAGACGGCAACCATCGCTTAGATAAAGCTGGCTACGATGTGAACTTCTTACCGATCGATTTAGCCGCCAATGCAGAAAGCTTGGGCGCGCATACGTTCCGCTGCAAGTCGATTGCAGACGTACGCCAAGCCTTGGTGGATGCTAAAGATGTGGATCGAACCTGCTGTATTTACATCGAAACCGACCGTTATGCAGGCTGTCCGGGCTACACCTGGTGGGACGTGCCAATTGCGGAAGTTTCGACAAATCCAGCAACGCAGAGCGCGCGTGAGGCTTATGAGCCGTCACTACAAAAAGGTCGCTACCATCAGCAGTAGCACGTAGCGCCTGTCTTCTCCAAGCTGACCGTAGTGCCATAGCATAATGTGGCGCTACGGTCGGGTAAGCTGCCTAGCAGCACCTAACACCCAACTTATTCATAAGGTTTGTCTCCCATGCAACTACCGCCATACTTCTCTGATGCAGACATTGATTTGAAAGACTTGATCGCTGTCTGCGGTCAAACCACGGCCCTCGCGGACTATCCGCATGCGGCTGAGGTTCAAAAGAACATCCTCGTTTACCAAAACGCAGCGATTGAAAGCGCGCTAGATGGTGCTGAAAAAGAACAAGCCTTGAAGGCTGAACTATGTCGCGCCCTAAAAGACGGCCCCGGCGTAATTGTCATCAAAGCTGCTTATACCGACCTTTCCGTCATTGATCGCTCAACCGTTGTTTTTGAAGAGATTGTTCAAGCCGAGAAAGCTGCTGGTAGCGGTGAAGGGGATCACTTTGGCAATAATGAACGCGTTTGGAACTCAGTCCAAAAAGCGTGCCTTGCCGATCCGGCCTTGTTTGTGGAGTACTATAAATCGCCAGCCATGGCGATTGTGTGTGAAGCGTGGCTGGGCCCCAACTATCAAATGACAGCCCAGGTGAACAATGTCAAACCGGGCGGACGCGCCCAATCGGCACACCGTGACTATCACCTAGGCTTTCAATCGCCCGCAATCGTTAAGCGATATCCAGCGCATATGCAAATCGCATCGCAATATCTCACCTTACAAGGTGCCATTGCGCACTGCGACATGCCAGTTGAGAAAGGGCCAACGTTATTCTTGCCTTACTCGCAGCAATATTTACCCGGTTACATTGCGTATACGTACCCCGACTTCCGCGAATATTTCAACAATCATCACGTACAATTACCGCTAGAGAAGGGCGACCTTGTGTTCTTTAGTCCGGCGCTATTTCATGGCGGTGGCAATAACAATACAAACGAAGATCGGCTGGTGAATTTGGTTCAAGTGTCTTCCGCATTTGGCCGGGCAATGGAAACTGTCAACCGCACCGCAATGATCGAAGCCGTCTACCCAGCTCTACAGGCAAGTAAGGCCGCAGGAAAGGTATCTGCACGTGAGCTTGATAACGTTATTGCGTGCGTGGCGGAAGGCTATTCGTTCCCAACCAACCTTGACTCAGACCCGCCAATTGGGGGCAATGCGCCGGTAACGGCAGCGCAGTATGTGCGCAACGCATTGGACGAAAATTGGACACTTGCTAATTTGATGGATAAGTTGACTGCGCAAACTGCAAGACAGCATGCGTAATTATTTATAGTGCGTGGCATTTATGTAAAAACCAGCAAGTTTTCAGAAATAAAATCGGCGACCGATCTGGTTTTTACTGAAGGTTTCGCACGCAATCGTCGCATTTATTTCTGAGTTTTTGTTGCGAAACACTTAACAATGCGATACACAAAAACCAACACACAAAATTAGTTTTAGTTAGAAAAATCTTATGAGTGACAA
>JAHDBW010000153.1 GCA_020630175.1 Anaerolineales bacterium | reverse complement strand
CCGTCGTTTATCAATGCGGCCTTGCCAGACCAAGCCGAACCACTCGTGCAATACTTTGCGCAGAAGCTTGCTGAAAAAGGCGTGCCGATCCAGCATGGGCAATTTGGTGCCAATATGCAGGTCGAGCTATTGAATAACGGCCCGTTTACCGTGTGGCTGGAGCGTTAACTAAAAACACCGCCCGTATGGCCTCACCACGGTGAGGCCATACGGGCGGTGCCGGATTTGGTCTTATGCAAGCCCCATTTCCACTAACAGTTCTGCGTTTTGCATTGAACCGCCAGCCGCACCTTTGAAGGTGTTGTGGCTCATAATGACCATCTTGATGTCGAACACTTCGTCTTCACGAACGCGGCCAACAACGGTGGTCATGCCGTTGCCTGCATCGCGGTCGCGGCGTGGTTGCGGACGATCATCTTCTGAGCGGACTTCAATCACGGTGTCTGGTGAAATTGGTAGGCCGCGCACAACTTCGTGACCACGATAGTTTTTCAAGACCTCAATCACCTCTGCTGGCGTTGGGCTCTTTTCAAACTGAATGCTGACACAAACGGTGTGGCCGTCTGTCACTGGCACGCGGTTACAGTGGGCAGACACATTGAATTCCACTGGCACAATTTTGTTATCTACGAGTTCACCAAGCATTTTTGGTGGCTCAATCCCCAATTTTGCTTCTTCACCGCCAATAAATGGCACGATGTTGTCTACATAGTCTAGGGCTGGCAGGCCAGGGTAACCCGCGCCAGAAATCGCTTGCATAGACGTGGCGATGATGTTCTTTAGGCCAAATGCTTCATGCAATGGCTTTAACACAACGGTAAAGCCAGTTGACGTACAGTTACAGTTGGTTACGATACAGCCATCCCAACCGCGAACTTTCCGTTGGTGGGTGACAAGGTGCGCGTGATCAGCATTGACTTCTGGGATTAGCAACGGTACATCTTCTGTCATGCGGTAGCTGCTGGCGTTTGAAAAGACGTTGTAGCCTGCTTTTGCTAAGACGGGTTCCACCTCTTTTGCAATGCTGCTGTGCAGGGCGCTAAACACAATGTCTGCGTCTAGGTTGGGCGCAGTTTCTTGCACAATCATCTCGCCGGCCCATTCTGGCATGTCACCCGGAATTACCCAGCGGCAGCCGTCTTTGAACTTGCCACCAATGGTGCGTTCTGAGCCGGTGAGGGCGGTTACTTCAAACCAAGGGTGATTATCTAGCAATTGAATAAAGCGTTGCCCAACGGTGCCGGTTGCGCCCAAAACGGCGACTTTGCGTTTTTTACTCATGATCTTTTACCTTACGGATGTTAGTGGCTAGAAAAGCCGATTATTTTTCAATTAGTTTGTGAATTGCAATCACGCTGGCGTCGGTGTCTTTAGCGTCTACAACGAGGCTGATGCTGCATTCGCTAGAGCCTTGGGCAATGGCAATCACGTTGATACCAGCGTTACCAAGTGCCATAAAGACTTGCCCCGCCACGCCCGGCGTATGTTGCATCCGTGAGCCAACAACGGTCACAATCACCGTATCTTGTTGGGCTTTGATGCTGTCGATATCACGCCGTTCTAATTCGCGAACAAATTCAGTATTGAGCGCTTTGATCACGGCCTCTGCTTCAGCTGCATTGACGGAAAACGAAATGCTTTGCTCTGAAGAGGCTTGTGAAATCAAAATGACGCTTGCATCGACGGCGGCAACCGCGCCAAAGGTGCGGGCAGCAATGCCAGGGACGCCTAACATGCCGCGACCTTCGACTGTGATCATTGCTTGCTTTTTGATGGCGGTAACAGCGCGTAGGGCTTGCAGGTCTTCAGTTTTGGTGTTTTCGTTGACAATGCAGGTTGCAGGGCCATCTGGATTGAAGGTGTCTTTGATCCATAGTTCGCATTTGGAGCCAACAATTGGCCGCATGGTTTTGGGATGCAAGACTTTTGCACCAAAGTGCGCCAATTCTGAAACTTCACGGAAGGTGACATTGCGCAACGTGCGTGCGGCTTTGACCACGCGCGGGTCAGCGGTCATAACGCCCGGCACATCGGTCCAAATCCAGAGTTGTTCTGCGTCTAAGGCAGCGGCGATGATCGCAGCGGCATAGTCGCTACCGCCACGGCCTAGGGTGACAATTGCGCCGTTTTCATCAGCGCCCATAAAGCCAGAGATGATTGGCACTGAACCAGCGGCAAACACCGGCCCGAGGCGGGCTGCAGTTTGCGTACGGGTGATGTCCATGTCTGGCTTACCGTTTTGGAACGTGCTATCCGTGCGGATAAGGTCAACTGACCCCACGGCCTCTGCCATGCAGTTTTCTTCGCGTAGGTACGCAGCCAAGGTGTGAATGTTGATTCGTTCGCCCAAGCTAGAAATAACATCCATGGCACGCGGTGAAGCTTCCCCAAGAATATTGACGGCATGGGTAAGCATGCTGAACTCATCGACGTGGGCAGTCATACGTTCAAAAACAGTTTCTTGCTCTTCTTTACTGCGGATGAGTTCAAAAATTGCGTCGTTGTGCTTTTTCTTGAGCTCTGCCGCAATGGCAACCGGGCGTTTTGAGTCGCCAGCGGCGGCGGTATCTGCGCCTTCAAGGAGCAAGTTTGTAACACCGCTCATGGCAGAAATGACCACGGCAACTTGATCCCATTCTTCTTTTGCTTTTTGAATGAGTGCCGCTGCTTGGCGAATTGCCTTAGCACTCCCGACGGAGGTTCCGCCAAACTTCATTACTAATGTTTTTGTCATCGTAGTTCCTTGTAGCAACTTAGTCCTGTAAATGCCAATTCCAATAGGCTTGATTTACGATTGTTTTAGGTTGCGATATTGGTGCCATATAGGCAAAAAAAAAGCGGAGCCCGTTGGCTCCGCTTTTGTAAGATACTTTTTAGTACTCAGACGTTACGAAACAACGGTTGTGTGGGCACACCCCGTGGTCATCATAGTCGTAGTCGTCGTTGTGTTGAATAAAATCATAACGTGGCGCATGTTGCGCTTGCTGCGAAAATCATAGCACGTTACTTTGCGCATGGTCAACAGTTGGCTCAGATTTTGCCAAGAGTTGGGCAATTGGCATCAATTCTAGCCACCATTGTTCGCGGGGACGGGCGTTCTCTTGATCCATTTGGCGTAGAAAATCCTCAACCGGATTGAAGGTGAGTTCGCCATTTTTTAGCCCAATATAGAGCTGATCATCACGGTTGTCTTTGACAAGTGCTTGTAATTTATCAATGCTCTCCGCGGCTAAACGCGTGGCAAAAATCCGGTCGAACGGGGTCGGGTCGCCACCTTGCTGGATATGACCCAGTACAGATTGCCGCACGCTGAAGATGTCGCCACTTTCTGCTTCTAGCAGGCGGCGGGTAAAGTCAGTTGTATAAACGGGGTGCGCATCTTCACTACGGATGAGTAAGCCTAGCTTTTTGCCGTCTTTAAACGCAGCAGTGAGATCCCGCACATCGGCACTCAGGTCTTCAATGGTCACGCCTTCCTCATGGGTGTAGACGCGTTCCGCACCCGTTGCCAGGCCGCCCATTGTTGCCAAATAGCCACAGCGGCGCCCCATCACTTCCACCACAAAGGCGCGATTAGAGGCCACTGCCGATTGTTTGATTTTGTCGACCGCATTCATGATGTTGTTGAGCGCGGTATCGGTGCCAACTGAGAGTTCAGTGTCTGGCAGATCGTTATCAATTGACGCCGGAATACAAACCATTGGAATGTGAAATGCCGGGAAGTGATCGCGGCGCGAATTGATCATATTGGCAACTGTGTAACCAGAAATGCCGCCAATGATCAAAATGCCATCAATGTTGTAGCGTTCGATGGTTTGCGCAATGCTGTAAAACTCAGGTTCTGGGGGCAGGCGGCGGCTTGTGCCAAGTTCAGACCCGCCCAAAGGCGCCCAACCGTTACAGTCCATCCAGCCGAGCTCAATGATCCAATCGTTGATGAGCCCTTTGATGCCGCGCTGAATGCCGAGCACTTTATGCCCTTGGTCAAGCAATAAGCGCGCAGCAGCCCGCGTGCCAGCATTCATGCCCGGTGCTGGACCGCCACAATTCATAATGGCAAATGTTTTTGGCTGATGGTCAGCAGGGATTTCATGCGGACGGGCGCGTACCAGCGTGCGCAGAATACGGAAGTTTCGCTTGAAATTATGCCCGCGAATGTTTAGCGCTGTGCGGAAGTCACGGTTGCCAATGGCATCGTTGCAGGAGTGGGTCATTCTGACGCACTGCATCAGCGGCTTGTGAATGACACGATTGTTTTCAATGCCAATCATCATGCTTTCTGAGCCGGGTTGGCTTTCAATGACGTACTTGGCTGCATACCAACCGAGCTGGCTGCTGAGGTTGCGATCAAAGGCGCTGGGCGTGCCGCCCCGCTGCACGTGCCCCAAGATGGTGATGCGCACCTCTTCTTCCATGTGGCTTTCTAGGATGCCTTGCAAGCGGCTCGCCGTAATCTCGCGGCCTTGACGGTCAACAGCACCTTCTGAAAGCACAACAATACTGTCGCGACGGCCTTCTTTGCGGCCATCGAGCATGATGTTGCACATGCGTTTTTCCCAGTCCTCGCCGTTTGGCGGATTTTCTGGAATTAGCACCCAGTCTGCCCCGGTTGCGATCCCGGCCATGAGGGCTAAATAGCCACAGTTGCGGCCCATCACTTCAACAATAAAGGCACGCTGATGGCTAGCCGCAGTACTTGAAATTGCATCAATTGCTTCGGTAATGCGGTGCAGGGCGGTATCGGCGCCAATCGTAATGTCTGTGCCGCACATGTCATTGTCAATCGAGCCAACCAGCCCCACAATGTGTAGATCAGGGTGGGCCGCGGCCTGTGCAAGCGTGATCTGCTGCGTATCGACTAATTCTTCTAGTAGACTGGGCCACTCGTTCTTGAAGGTGTTAGCGCCAGTTAGGCTGCCGTCACCGCCAATAATGACCAGTCTGGAAATGTCTTTTTGGATTAGATTCTTTGCAGCAGTGAGGCGGCCGGGACGCGCGCGAAATTCAAGGCAGCGGGCGGTGCCAATCACTGTGCCGCCGCGATGGATGATGCCGCCAACATCGCCCCAGTGCATTGGCCGGATTTCATCTCCGCCAGCAACCATGCCGCTGTAGCCATCTTGAATTGCAAAGCAGTCGGCGCCCATGTCTAGCGCGGTGCGCACAACGCTGCGCACGGCAGCATTCATGCCTTGGGCGTCTCCACCGCTGGTCATGACAGCAATTCGAGGTTTGAGGGTCTTCATCGTTGACATTATGCAATCGCTCGTTTGATAAAAAAGGTGTTTATAGCCTTCAATTCCGTACAGTTACTGCATGAATGTTAACGCGAAAAATAGAATTTGCTAGGTAGAAATCTGTACGTAATTTATGTGCTAAAAGCACAGGGGTGGGAATCCCCTAATACTGAATAAACTTGCTTAGCCTTCGTTATTTTCTGCGGCTGGTTCTGCCTCGGCTTCCCCAGCGTCTGCGCCTTCTGCGCCCTCTGCGGCTGCATCGTCTTCAGGCGCATCATCACTAAGGCCGTCGGCCACTACGTTTTCGCCAACGCCAATGCGGCGGCAGATCTCACGGTTTTCATTGACAATGCCCATCACAATTTCATCGTCGCTGGCAAACAGCTCAATTTCATACATGATTGGCAGGGCAGTATCGCAATAGGCCGGCTCGATTGGAGCATATGCTGCCAGCATCGAGGTGTAGGTATAGTAATACTGCAAACTAACATTGTTCAATTCTAGGCCAGGCACATTGAGCCGGGTACTGCCGATTTCAGTTTCACACCCTTCAATGGCGCAGGTCAGGTCGGTTAGGGCGCCTTCATAATTCAAGTTACGTACTTTTACCATGCCGCTGCGGCCATAAATGTCGGCAATATCTTGTAGATAGTCGGGGTTTTCTTCGCTGGTGTCTACCGCTACTTCGAGGGCATCTTCCAAATACTGAGCTGACCGCACGAGTTCGCCAATAACAAAATAGGTGCGACTAATCGAAAGATATGGTGCAACATTTTCAGGATCAAGCGCCAACGCCCGATTAAAGAATTCCAATGCAAGTTCATACTCTTGCCGCGCCCGGTAAAGCAGGCCGAGTTGAATGTGCAAAAACGGCAGGTTTGGATTGATTGTTGCCGCTTGGCGATAGTGGCCGATGGCGTCTTCATAGGCCCCAATGTTGGTCAGGTACGCGCCATACGTACGATGGGCGTCCATTAGGTTTGGGTTGAGCGAAAGCGCTAAGAGGCCTTCATCATTGGCACGGGTCCAGTTGCCAGTGTCGGTTAAGATTTCGGCATAATAGGCGTGCGCTAAGGCGTTGTTACCATCAAGCTGAATGGCCTTGACCGCCGCGTTTGCGGCATCTTCATAGTTGCCTTGCCAGTCTAGCGCGAAGGAAAGCACCGCAAACGCCATGCTGTTACTGTCATCTAAGAAGGTTGCCGTTTTAGCGGTTTCAACGGCCTCATCTACAAAGTCGCCATACACTTGGTAGCGGGCGAGCTGAATAAGATAATCAACGTTGTCTGGTTCAATTTGAACAGCCTGCTGATACGCAATAATTGACTCAGGAATATTGCCAGCAGAGAACGCCGCTTCGGCCTCTTCTGCAAAAGAGAGGGCAGTGCGTGTTGCTGTTGGGGTAGGCAGACCAATGGGATCAATTCCGCCCGAGCGTGTTTGCCATAGGACAAACAATCCGCATCCGATAAGAATCAAATAAATTGAGATCCGAACTGGGCTGTTGCGCCGTCTACGGCGATAATTTAGTGTGCTTTCGCGACCAAGATACATTTTGTTTCCGTGCTGATAAAGTGCTGGCTTTGGTGATAACACCAAAGCGTATAAATGGTTTTGGAGGTCTTGATTTATCTTCTCTATTGCTAAACAATTTGTTTAAACATTTCCTGAGTTCTTATCTTCCCTAGAGAAACTGGTTGTTACACAACGCGAAAGGGGCGTTTCCTATCTCACTCCAAACTACAACCAAACCTTCGCGTAGACATGGCATATCGCCCCGTTTATAATCGCGCTAATGTCGAGTTCTGAAAATAAAAAACGCACATCGCTGCTCAATTCTGGTTTCTTTGCTGTTGCAATGATTACCTGTCTGCTTTTGTCGATCATTAGTGTCGCCGTTGCGGCTGGTTACCGCGCGGGGCAGGAGGATCAAACAGCGCTGGCTGCACAGGCGATTTCTGATGAAATTGAGTCGCAATATCGGCACGCGCTGACAGATATTGTGAGCGGAAATTTTGCTCAAGCGCAAACGCGGATTCAATATATTGAAAATACTGCGCCTGATTATATTCGGCTGCCAAGTCTAAAAACAAAATTGCGTGAAGAACAAGCCAAGTCTGAAGACGTGGCGCCGATTGCTACGCCAGTCTTTTCTCAACCGACAGCAACCCCGATTGCAAATGTTGATAAGCTCTCGCGCGCTGACCTTGAAGCGCAGCTTAACACGGCAATTGCAAATTCAGATTGGGCGAACATGATTGAACTTGCCGGCCAACTGCGTCGGAACTATCCAGAAGCAGGCGAGTTTGACGCCGATTCGGCTGTCTATCGGGCACTGCGAGATCAAGGTGTTGCTGAAGTGGACGGCGGTCTATTTGAAGTTGGCCTGTTTCATTTGCGCCAAGCGCAAGAAATGGGGTACTTAGATGCCGAAGCGTCTCAGCGGCTGCAATGGGCTTCTTTGTATACCGAAGGCCAAACCTATTGGGATAAGGACTGGACTCGGTCAATCGAAGCTTACTATACACTCTATCAAATTGCACCGTACTTTTTAGACACCGCCACAAAATTATCGTCAGCTTATGCCAACTGGGGCGCGCAGTTGGTGGGCTATGGTGACTACTGCGGCGCGAATCAGAATTATTTAGCCGCTTTAGAATTCCAAGAAAATGCTGAATGGCGTGCCGAACAGGTGGCGCTTGAAGCGGCGTGCACGCAAGGTATTCAGCCTACGCCAAGCGCCTAACGTGGGGCGTTTTTACAACAAATAATTGGCTAGAAAATTGGTTGACCCAAAAACTTGACTCGTCTAGTCAAAGACTGATATTCTATGGGTCGTTCGGGGTGTAGCGCAGTTGGTAGCGCACCGCTTTTGGGAAGCGGGGGTCCTCAGTTCGAGTCTGAGCACCCCGACTAAAACCCTGTCATGTACAATGATAGGGTTTTTTATTATATGCGGGTGTTGCCAAGTGGTTAAGGCATCAGCCTTCCAAGCTGACATCGCGGGTTCGATCCCCGCCACCCGCTCCATAAACAATGTAAGGTCTCTGGCAGTATCAAGAAAGCAGTGTGCTGTTTTTAGAATGTCCAGAGATTTTTTTGTAATACGGGGTTATAGCTCAGTGGTTAGAGCAGGGGACTCATAATCTCTTGGTCGCAGGTTCGAGTCCTGCTAGCCCTAC
>JAHDBW010000152.1 GCA_020630175.1 Anaerolineales bacterium | reverse complement strand
CGCGACTTTTCAACACGATCTAATTGCACTTCAACGCCAATGCCCGGCCCTGTCGGCACATCTACCGTGCTATCTTCTTTATTGAGGAAGAAATGTGGCGTGGCAATGTCTTCGGCGTAGTAACGATCTGTGGCAGAAAGGTCACCTGGTAAGGTGAAGTTTGGCAACGTGGACAAGTGCAAATTGACCGCGCGGCCAATGCCTGTTTCTAACATGCCCCCGCTCCACATGCCAATGCCAGCCGCTTGGGCCATGTCATGAATTTGGATGGCATTGGTCAAGCCACCCACGCGCGCTACCTTCATGTTGATAATCGTACCGGCCTTGAGATCGATCATCGCTTGTGCATCCGCCACGCCGTGAATGCTTTCGTCTAGACAGACTGGCGTCTTGATCTGCGCCTGTAATCGGGCATGGTCGGCAATATCGTCATAAGCTAGCGGTTGCTCGATCATGAGCAGGTCTAACGCATCGAGCTCTTTCAGCATTGGCACATCGTCTAGCGTAAAAGCTGAGTTAGCGTCGGCCATGACACGCATGTTGGGGAATTCGCGCCGAATCCGGTCAAGGGGTTCAACAGTCCAACCGGGCTCAATTTTGCATTTGATCCGGTTATAGCCTTCATCAACGAACTTCCCAACCCGCGCCACAAGCGCTTCAATAGACGGTTGGATGCCGATGCTAACGCCAACTTCGATTTTGTCACGCACACCACCCAGCATTTTGCTCAGTGAAACGCCCTGCGCCTTGGCAAACAGATCCCAAATTGCATTTTCAACAGACGCCGCCGCCATTGGGTGACCGCGCACCTTCTTCATCAGCTTAGCCGCCGCACTTGGTGTGGCCAGCTCTTGGCCAACGACGGTTGGAATGAGAAATTCCGTTAGCACATGCCAAGCCGTTGTCATGGTTTCACTCGAGTAAAACGGCCCCATGCTGGCAACGCATTCGCCCCAGCCCACAATGCCTTCGCTATACACCGCGACCAAGATAGATTGACGTTCAGTTTCAACACCCATGCTAGTCCGGAACGGATGCACAAGCGTATTGGAAATATGATGGAGTTCAATGCGTTCGATTTTCATGCAGCAATCATAGCAAACCCAAAACGGTTTGACCGCAACTTGAGAGCCGCCAAAAGTAACGCTGCCTCTATTTTCTGCGACTTATTATGAGAAAACACCAATCCCTTGACCTTGTATGTAGGTACAAGGTGCATAATAATTACATCAGCGAAAAAGAACCCGCACATTTAGTAAATGTGTCAAAAAAATAAGGTAATCCCATGTCAGAACTTAATTACAACATTCCAGCAATTTCCTGCGGTCACTGCAAAATGACCATTGAAAACGAAGTTAGCGAGCTCGCTGGCGTACAAACCGTTAGCGTTGATGTAGACAGCAAAACTGCCAAAATCGCCTTTGCAACACCGGCCAGTGAAGCTGGTATTTTGGAATTGCTAGAAGAAATCGGCTTTACGCCAGCCGCTTAGCAAGCACTACAACTGAGAGACCGTTTCAACTGCTCAATCAGCAGCACGTATCACTTGGGACTCAATCCCACTACACCCTATGTCTAACACCCTAACCCTGCCCGTTATTGGAATGACTTGTGCCAACTGTGTCAATACGGTTGAGCGCAATGCCAAGAAAGCTGATGGTATTTCTGATGCCGTGGTCAGCTTTGCAACTGAAAAAGTCACGCTAACCCTAGACGGCGCACTCAAAACGCCAGAGGCCACTGCCGCCGCTATCGCGCGGATTGAAAAAGCAGGTTTTGAAGTGCCAACTGCCACGTTAGAACTGCCAGTGCTGGGCATGGATTGTGTGAACTGCGCCAACTCCATCACGCGCAATCTCAAAAAGATTGATGGCGTGTTAGCGGTAGACACCAGCTTCACCACCGAACGCGCGCAAATCACGTATGCCGTTGGCACCGCTAACCGGCACGACTTTGTGCAACGCATTCGCAAAGCTGGGTTTGACGTGCTCGATGCGACCTCAGATGAAGCGCTAGAAGATTTAGAAGCCGCCGCGCGTGCCAAAGAAATTGCACATCAGCAACGCCGCTTTTGGGTCGGTCTCGTCTTCACGCTGCCACTGTTTTTGCTCAGCATGGCGCGCGATTTCAGCCTTGTTGGGCATTGGGCACATGCCCCGTGGGTCAACTGGCTTTTCTTTGCTTTGGCAACGCCCGTGCAGTTTTACGTCGGCTGGGATTATTACACCGGCGCGTGGAAATCCTTACGCAACGGATCCGCCAATATGGACGTGTTAGTGGCGCTTGGCTCTAGCGTGGCCTATTTCTACAGCATTCTGGTCACCGTTTGGAAAACGCTCGCTCTGGGTGGCGTATTGGCCGCTGAGCATGTCTACTTTGAGACTTCAGCTACGATTATTACGCTGATCGTGCTCGGTAAATTGGTAGAAGTGAATGCAAAAAGTCGTACCAGTTCAGCCATCAAAGCATTGATTGGCTTACAGCCTAAAACCGCACGCCGTCTACGAGACAACGTTGAAAGCGAAGTGAAGGTGCGCGATTTATTGGTTGGCGACGTAGTGGTTGTGCGTCCGGGTGAGAAAGTGCCCGTCGACGGTAATGTCGTTCACGGGAAGTCAACCGTAGATGAAAGCATGATTACCGGTGAGAGTTTGCCAATTCAAAAAGCAATTGGTGACGCTGTGATCGGTGCCACCATGAACAAGCAAGGCGCGTTACACGTTGAAGCCACAAAAGTTGGCCGTGACACTGCCCTAGCCAGCATCATTCGCTTAGTTGAACAAGCGCAGTCTAGCCGCGCGCCGGTACAGCGTTTGGCAGACCAAATCTCAGCCATTTTTGTGCCGATTGTGGTGCTGATTGCATTGATTACATTTGGCATCTGGTTTGCCGTTGGCGGCGGTTGGACTGTTGCGCTGCTCAGATTGACAGCCGTACTGATCATTTCTTGTCCGTGTGCAATGGGGCTTGCTACCCCACTCTCAATTATGGTGGGCATGGGCAAAGGCGCTGAAAATGGCATTCTGTTCAAGAACGCCAGCGCGCTCGAAACTGCGCACAAAATCCAAACTATCGTATTAGATAAAACCGGCACAATCACCAAAGGTGAACCGACCGTTACCGACATTGTACTTGCACCCAAAACGCCATTTACAGAGGCCGCCATTCTACAAATGGCCGCTTCAGCCGAACGCAGTTCAGAACATCCATTGGGCGCATCGATTGTGAACGCGGCAACGGAAAAAGGTCTCGAATTGCAAATGCCAGCTGATTTCAATGCGGTAATGGGTCAAGGCATTCGCGCCGTAGTAAATGACATGCCGCTTGCCCTGGGCAACAAACGCCTAATGGCAAGTGAAGGCGTGGACACAAGCCAATTGCTCGCACAAGCCACTGCGCTCCAAGCCCAAGCCAAGACGGTGATGTGGCTGGCAAGTCACGGCCAAGCCCACGCCTTAATTGCTGTGGCCGACACGGTGAAGCCAGAAGCAGCAACCGCTATTAAAAAGCTACAAGCACAGGGCTTAGACGTGGTGATGCTCACCGGCGATAACGAAGAGACCGCACAGGCCATTGCTAAATCAGTTGGCATTAGTAAGGTGGTGGCAAACGTCTTACCAGCGGACAAAGCCCAAACGATCCGCGACTTGCAAGCCAATGGAAACACGCAAGTTGCAATGGTTGGCGATGGCATCAATGATGCGCCAGCGTTAGCGCAAGCAAATGTTGGGATTGCCATTGGCACGGGAACTGATGTTGCCATGGAAGCCGCCGACCTAACCCTAATGCGCGGCGACCTAAACAGCATTGGGCAAGCGTTAGCGCTTTCCCGCGCCACGATGCGCAACGTACGTCAAAATTTAGGCTGGGCCTTTGGCTATAACATCGCCCTCATTCCGGTTGCTGCTGGCATTTTGGCACCGTTTGCAGCCGTGCCACTGTTCTTACGTCAGCTACATCCAATTATGGCGGCCTTCGCGATGGTGGCATCGGATATTTGTTTGGTCTTCAACGCCCTGCGTTTGCGACGTTTGAAGCTTTAGAAGTCAATGCCCAAAATGACAATCAGGTACGGCGCATCCACTTGATCGACCCAAGCAATGGCAATCAGCTCGCCTTCTAAGCCGTTGTAGCGCGAGCGTTCCCAAATTGCAATGTGGTCGAAACGATCAATGTCTGTAGATAGCGTGCGCGCTGCAAACCCGCGTCTTCTAAGCAGTTTGGCATAGTCAGCTTGGATACGTTCCCAGTCTAAGTCAGCGGTATCAACATAGATCTGCTGCACATCCCATGGGATGTAGTCAAACCCAAGGTCGCGGAAAAACGGCTCTGCAATGACAAGACAATAACAGTTATCTGTTTCTGGACAGAAGTCGCAGACGCGCTCATCGAGAACTTCTGGCAGCGCTGATTGCCCAAATCGTCCAGGAACTTGAAATTGACTAGACCGTAAATATTCAAAACGCGTTTCGGTCATTGCAGACTGTACAACTGTCGGGATAGGAATATCGGTCGCAGACTGAATTGCAGGAATGCTTTTATAAGCAGTCCAGCCCAGGCAGACAAGTGGAATGGCACCCAGCACGAGCAAAACAAACCCGTTGTTACGAGGTGACCACATTTCAAAAGCAAAGAATTGACGCATAACAGCATTATAGGGGCGCTAATGCTGTTGTGGCGTCATCAGCAGAATGAATTCTGTGACCAATGGAACAAACATGCAGAAGCATGTTGCCAGTCGACTTTGAACATGCATCAGCATGGTTACTTCACTAACAATGGATTTCAATCCATCGGCAGCAGCTTAAGCGCTGTCACATTTATTAGGAACACAACATGTCAGCACTTACCAGAGGAAAACTCGCAAAAGCCGCACAAGTCAATGTTGAAACATTACGCTACTATGAAAAACGTGGCCTGCTGCCAGAACCGCCGCGCGCTGAATCGGGGTATCGCTTGTATCCAGTGGAAAGTATCGAGCGCGTAAGTTTCATCAAAGGCGCGCAAGAATTGGGCTTTACATTGGTTGAAATCAAAGACTTGCTAGACCTGCGGATTGACCCGCATGGCAGCAAAGGTGATGTCAAAGCCAGCGCCCTTGCCAAAGTCACCGAGATTGACGAAAAGATCAAAACGCTGACCCTCATGCGCAATGCGTTAGTTTCATTAGCAGATCAGTGCAGCGGTGAAGGCGAGTTAGGCGACTGTCCAATTTTAGAAGCAATGGAAACCCACACCTTCGAGGCACCCTGCGGTCACTAACACAACGTAAAATTCAACGCTTGACCTTGTACCACAGTACAACCACTATCATCATGCCAAGCAGTTACGTAGAAATAAACTGCCTAAGCTCTACTCCATTGCACTAAACACGTCATAGATATTCGTAGATCTCGAAATTTCAATACAAATTGGATCATCATCCGAGCGAGGTTCCTTGATTAAAAAACATACATCCCGCCGCGCAGTGATTTTTGCTGCACTGCTCACGCTAATCCCGTTTGCGATTGCACTTGCTGATGGTGGCCACGGTGATGAAGGCGCTAGCACAGCTGCCGGTTCAGCCGCTGCCACACCGCTCACGGTTATCGTCAGCGTAATCTTTTTACTCGGTGCGATTTTTCTAGCCACAGACGGCAAACTAAATCGCAATGGCCTCATGATTGCTGTCTTAAGCACCATCACAGCCGCAATCCACTTATTCTTCGGCTTGAACGGAGAAACATTGTTGATTCTCAATGGCGTAGGGTACTTTGCCTTGGCAGCAGCGCTCATCGCCCCACATTCAGCATTCATCGCCAATCGGAAGTGGATCTGCTATTTACTCATTGCGTATACCTTGGTGACAATCATCGCTTACTTTGTTACGCACACACCGGCGCAAATGAGCGGTATCGGCATTTTTGACAAAATCATCGAGGTTATTCTGATTGGCACATTAATCAAAAGCGCCCGATCTTAGGACACACGCCACATGCAACATACGCACACCCATCATCAAGACACAGTCTTAGCCCGGCATCCAATTTGGGTTGGGCTCGGCTTAACCCTTCTCACTGTTGCGATTGCATGGCAATTGCCGCATGCGTGGGCAATGCAGCTATTTGCAGCCTTGTTAGCCCTGATTGGCGCAGTCTATGTGGGGTTCGCCATCTCACAAAACAAACACCTTGAACAGCAGTTTGCAGTTGCCATTGGATTTATGCTCTTCGGGCTCTTGGGATTATGGGTTTCACCGTGGTGGCTGGTAAGCGGCTATGTCTTACACGGCGTCTGGGATTTACTCCACCATCGACATGAGATTTCGGTTCAACTCACAAGCTGGTACGCACCCTTCTGCTTACTGTATGACTGGGGCATGGCACTTGCGATTGCCCTTTTTTGGATATAGCTCATGAACAAGCGAACGCGGCGCGTTTTAATATGGCTGAGTACACTCGTTAGCGTTTGGCTTGCGGGATGTAGCACTGCTCCGTCACAGATTGGCGTTCCCGTCACCAGCGAGACCGTAGCACTGGGCGCGGAACTTTACGCACAACATTGTGCCGCCTGTCATGGAGTGAACTTAGAAGGCCAAGAGAATTGGAAAGAACGCGATGCGAATGGCTATTATCCCGCCCCACCGCATGATGACAGCGGTCATACGTGGCACCATGGCGATGAAAATCTGCGTGGCCGGATTCTCAACGGTGCAGAAGGGTTAGATCCCGCCTTTCAAGCCGCTAGCGTAATGCCCGCCTATCGCGATACACTAAGCGTCGAACAAGTTGATGCGATTATTGCCTTCTTCAAAAGTAATTGGGGGCCTGTAGAATTAGAACGTCAACTTGAAGCAACACAAAGGGAAGCACAATCACAATGAAAACTTACCTCTACCTTTTCTTAATTGCCATTGGGTTTGGTGGCTTGCTATCTGCCTGTGGCAGCAGTGAACTCCAAACGCCAACCATCGCAGGGCCAGCATTTGTGCTGTTCTATACCGACAACTGAGCGCCTTGAATGGAATTTGAACCCATCGTGAATGGGTTAGAAGCTGAATTTACAGAGATTGACTTTATCCGCTTTGACGCCGCCGAGCGCGAAAATGAATTATTACAAATTCAATTGGGTATTCGTGGGCACCCCAGCGTGGCATTGATTGCGGCGGATGGCACAGTCACCAACACTTGGTTTGGCCAGCAAACCGCAGACACGCTACGCCCTGCTTTAGCGGCGCTACAAAATGAATAGACCCCGCTCGCTAACAACTTAATACACACCCTAAATGGCCGGCAATCACACCCAACTGATTGCTGGCCATTTTATTTAAATCTGCTTTCGAAGCCAACGCAGCGCCATCCAAAACCTGCACAAAACTCTGCTTACGCAACGTCATTTTGCAAGCATGTCTGCACGCGTTTTGTACAAAAAACAGCCCATTACAGGGCAAAAAACCTTTCTCCAGCAGTTCCCAAACGCTTCCCTCACCTAAGTTCTTTTTTATAACTGCTATCAAACAATCTCTTTACCCATACTTTATCGACATTTCGATTCCCCAATGCCAACATTAGAGCAGTACGAAAAGGGAACTTCGTACCACCTCGGGTTTACATATCAAGTAACAACTAAAGGGAATCGTTTGCCTATGAATTGAGCCGTATTTAGCAACTCAATATCAAACGTGCCGCCATAACAGATAGACCAGTGTATTAGTTGAGGAAGATGCAACGCCTCCAATTGATTCGCTGATTTTTGTATTTACGTCTGCCTGGGCAGTTTGATAACTATCAATAAGAGAATCCTTATTTGGAGGAGTAATGCAATTTTTCAGATTTGCAAAAAATAATTTAATAAGACTAGGTATGTTCGTTGCAGTCTTTGCGGCCATTGTATTTGCCGCTTTTGCTGTAACGCCAACATATGCACAGTCTGCCACGATTGACATCACCGGCCAGCCTTGTTTGGGTGGCGGGATGTTCCAAGTGGATTTCCGGGTGAATAACACAACAGCCGGAACACACACGTTTAATATTCAAGTCGTGACAGATAACAACTCAATTGTTCTCGACAAGAATTACAACGTGACCAACAATCAACGTGAATGGGTCAAAATTGTTGACAACAGCGATGGCGGCACCATCTATGTACGCCACAACGGTCGCATTATTGCTGAAAAGCGATTTACGCGCCCTAATGGCTGTGGCGGCGTTACACCAAACGTCGACGTTGATATTACCGGGCAACCTTGTCTGACAAACGGAATGTTCCAGACAGACATCCGCATCAACAACCGCGCTAACACTATTCAAGGTGTAAATATTCGTGTTGTGACTGATAACGGCACAGAGATTTACAACAAAAATGAAGTCATTGCTGCAAACGGCAATGTCCGCGCGTGGTTCAAGATCCAAGACAATAGCGATGGCGGCACCATTATCATTAGCGCAAATGGCAAAACGATTGCTGAAAAGCGCTTCACCCGCCCTAACAACTGTCCGGGTATTCCAGAAGATCCTGAGCTAACCATTGATATCAC
>JAHDBW010000151.1 GCA_020630175.1 Anaerolineales bacterium | reverse complement strand
TTAACGCGCATTTATCGGGAGATGATTGACTCCACAGCGCCTGAAACTACAGCAACCCTATCGCCAAGCGCACCGGATGGCAATAACGGTTGGTACAAGTCAGATGTGGAGGTGGCTCTATCTGCCGTGGATAATTTAGACCCGTTGGCTATTACTGGCATTGAAGAAACCTACTTGGATGGAAATGTCTATTCTTCTGCGGTAACTTATAGCACCGAAGGTACAACAACAGTTTCATATTTTTCTTATGACAAAGAAACTGATGGCGGGCCAAATAATGAACCACGCCCGAATTTTGAAGATCCCAAAACCACTACGTTTAAAATTGATAAAACGGCGCCAGATACCGTTGCCACGCTCACAGGTACGCTAGATGCAAGCGGCTTTTACACTAGTGATGTGACCGTTGATTTAGTGGCAACAGACCCCGGCGCATTATCTGGCGTAGACTCTATTACTGTTAATGGAACTGGCTATACAACACCAGCGCAGCTTGTGTTTTCTGGCAGTGGGACTCACACCATCGATTTCTTTGCAACAGATATGGCTGGCAATACTGAAGTTGTGGAAACTAAAGTCATCAAGATTGATGAAGACGCGCCCACAACAACCCATGCTTTAGCAGGGACTGTGGGGGCTAATGGCTGGTATACCTCACCAGTAGATGTCACGTTAACAGCGGTAGACAGTCCTAACCCAGATGGCGCGGGGGTGGCCGGAACCCTATTAGATAGCAATGTATATAGTGCGGCCGTAACTTACAATGTAGAGGGTATTAACAATATTCGCTATGCGTCTATTGATAATGCAGGTAATGCTGAAACTGATGTTGATGTTACTTTCAATATCGATACCGTTGCGCCAGTTACTTCTGGCGCCCGGTCTGGCACAGTTGGGAATGCAGGCTGGTATATCTCACCCGTTGATGTTTCGTTGACAGCGGCAGATGCCACGTCTGGGGTGGCTGGTATTACCCTAGATGGAGCTCCGTATACAACTGTCCGGCAATACACTGCACAAGGCCTCACCACAACTAATTTCTTTGCAACTGATAATGCGGGCAATATAGAAGCTGCGACTGTGGATAGTTTCAATATTGATACCGTTGCCCCAGTGACCACAAGCACGTATAGCGGGACAGCAGGAAATAACGGTTGGTACACCTCACCTGTAACAGTAAATTTAAGCGTTGTAGAAGCTACCTCTGGCCTCAATGCAACTGCGCTAGACGGTGCTGCCTATGGCGGCGCAACAGTGTATACCGCAGAAGGTACCACCACAATCAACTTTGCATCTGATGATGTGGCAGGCAATGTTGAGCCAACAAATACTGAAACAATAAACATTGATACCGTTGATCCTGTTAGTACGGTTTCTGTTAATGGAACTTTAGGAACCGGCGGCTGGTACACAGGACCAGTGACTGTCAGCGTCACTGCAACTGATGCAACATCAGGGACTAATCAAGCTTATATTGATGGCGTTGCGCAAGCGAGTAATACCTATCAGGGTAGCGGCTTAATTACGGTTGGCTATTATGCTGATGATGTTGCTGGTAATACCGAAGCGGAACGGTTTGTGCAATTCAAAATTGATGGCGCTAAACCTTCCATTGGAATTACGGATTCCGGACGGCAATGTGAGTGGTACCCGCATTGGTATAACGGCCCAGTTACGGTGTCTATTGCAGCAAGTGATGCTGAATCTGGCCTAAATGATTTGACCGTAGATGGCCGCGTATTGGCAGGAAATTGGACGCAAACCTTTTCTACAGATGGTGCACACACTATTTCTGATATTGCCGCCCACGATACAGCGGGTAATCGAAAAACTCGTAGTGATCGTACGTATAACATTGACACAAAATCGCCAACCTTTGATATCAGCGTAAGTACAGATGATAACGGCATTACTATCAATGTAGATGCAAGTGATGATGGTTCTGGCATACGTGGTTGGACAACCGAACTGCTAAATGAAAGCGGCCAAGTTTTACAGTCTTGGCCATCACGCACTTCACAGTATTGGGATGCTGGCGGCTTAACCGAAGGTACGTTTACAGCCAGAGTGCGTGGTAACGATAATGCTTGTTTAGCTGGGGAAGCCTCTACAGAAATTGGATGGAACACGGGGCTGTTTGGCCGAAATGTAATTAAGGATTTGCCAACACCAACGCCCACAATTACGCCTACTCCTACCCCAACAGCAATTATTCCGCCCACAATTACCCCAACGGCTTTTCCAACACTGTTGCCAACCAGCACTCCGCTTGCTGTTATAGAACCAACGCAAGCGGGGTCAGTTTTAGGGTCTTTATTTGCAACAAATACGCCTGTACCCACAACCACACCAACGACTGCAGCTTTGGCGGTAGCGGAAATTGGCAACCCTACCCCTGTTCCAACTGCTTTAGACACAGCCCTAAATACGTTGGTGCTGCCGACTCCGGCATTAGGCATAGAAAATAACTTTGGCAAACGGATAACGATTGCAATCCCCAAAATTGCGCCGATCAAAGCGGGTATTCCGGGGGTGGGGTTTGCACGTAACTTTTGGCCGGCGGCGCTGGCCACCGCAGGCGGGCTAGGCACAATGCGCTTGCTTGGTGCTAAACGTTCGCGAAGGGCTAATGGTGCAATGCGACGTTGGCGTAAGCGTAAACATGCCGGTCGCCCAAAAACAGGAAAACGCGGAATAGGAAAGCGTGGAAAAGGGCGACGCGGTACGCGCCAAAAGAACGGCCTCATGGGCTTGTTTAAACGCTATCCGCAGTTGGTGGGCGCGTATATGCGCACTGGCTTTGGCCGTGTAGAACCACGCATGTGGCTGTACTCATTATTAATGTCTGGCGCGTTGGGGTCTTCTATGTTGTTGTCGCAACCCGTGAATGCGTCAATTGCACCAATGAACGTGCCACTGCGTACGCAAGACCCTGACAGCGTATATTGCGGTGCGGCAACGCTTGGCATGGCAATGGAGTATTACAAAACGCAAGGTTCAGAGAAGCCGGTGCCATCATCTAAGCAACTAATTGATTGGATGAACTCTAAAAATCTGTTTTATGAATTTGGCACTGGAGTTGAAGAACTCGCGTATGCTGCCAGAGAGAATGGCTTCAAAGGAAGTTATTTCTTTCATGAATGGACACCAGAAAAGTTGCAAGCCGAATTAAAAGCTGGTCGCCCAGTTAATATTCCTGTGAAGATGCCAGAGTATGCGCAGTCTGAGGGGCACTTTTTAACAGTGACAGGCATGAATAAGACGGGCACGGCTTATATTGTCAATGACCCCCTCAAAGGGCAAGTTGCTATACCCAAAGCTGAATTAGAAGCAAATTGGAAAGCCAATGGCGCTTCTGGAGTGGTGGTAATGCCTGAGCCTAAACCTGCTGTGCCCGCTAGTACGCTACCATTATTTGGCGGAGTGGGGGCAACCGTGGCGTTAGCTGCATTGGCAGCACAAGGCACAAACCGTAAAGGTCTAGGGGCAGGTTGGCGCAGTCGGTATCGGCGGCGGCGATACACCCCACGTCGGCGGTCATATCGGCCAGCACCACGGCCTAGACCACGTCCCGCACCAAGGCGTGTATATCATCGCCCCGCACCGCGTCCGGCACCACGGCCGAGGCCACGCCCGGCGCCAAGACGTGTATATCATCGTCCTGCCCCGCGGCCAGCACCACGGCCTAGGCCGCGTCCAGCGCCAAGGCGTGTATATCATCGCCCGGCACCACGGCCGCGTCCAAGACCACGTCCTGCGCCACGCCCAAGACGCACGGTGACACGCCGCCGGCATGTGTATCGTGCGCCACTGCGTAGGCGTCCGGTATCTCGGGTAAGGACGTCTTATAAACCGCCTACGCGGCGTCGGGTTTCGACGTCTACACGGCGTACATATGGATATAAGCCACCTGTGCGTAAGTCAATTGCGCGGCACCGTAAAGCTGCGCCTAAGCCACGGTTTAGACCAGTTTCTTACCGACCGCGTGCTACTAGTGCTAAGGCTCGGATGTCACGCCCTAAAACGGCTGCAGCCCGTAAAGCGGCGGTTAGTCGCATTCAGGCTTCAATTAGAAAAGCCCCAATTCGGAGCTTATTTAAGCGTGCTTCAACGCGTGTTACGCGTTATGCGAGCAAATTTGGCATTGGCAGCAAGCGCAAGACGGTCAATAAGAAGCGTAACACTAGAACGCAAAACAACTATCGTAAATCCTTATTGCGCCGGGCGGCGCGTGGCGTTGTAACAGGTATTGTGCGTGTTTCTGGGCGGATGCGTAAGAATCCGTTTATAAACAAGTTAGCGAATACAAAAGGTGGTAAACGACTTACAACGGCTGTATCTAAGTCTAAGGTTGGTAAGCGCGTGAGTGCTGTTGTTGCGCCTTACCGGCGCTTAGTGAGTAGTAAAAAGCGTAAAACTACCATTGCCAGCCGCTTGAAAGCATTCCGTGCCAAAGCGAAAACGGTCCGGACGTCTGTACGTAAAAATGGCATTAGAAAGTCAATCCGCAGTGCAGGTAATGTTGTGCGGAAGCGTGTTAGCAGCCGTGGTAATCGCATTGCAACTGCTTTGCGTAGTTCAAAAGTTGCTAAGCGTGTGATCAACCGGGCTAAGACTGCGGCAAATTCACGCGTTGGTAAGTCAGTGAGCCGTTTGGCTAGCAGGCTAAAGGCCAGTAAAGCGGGTAAGCGTTTGGTGTCTGTGGTGCGTGGGCCGCGTAATTTATTGAAACGCGCGGTGATTAGTACCCGCAAGAATGGCGTGCGGAAGACGGTGCGCAAGAGCGTTACAACAGCAGCTTTGTTAGGTGCTGTTGCCGGACGCCAACTGGGGAGAACAATTCGGAATCGCTCTAAAACAACAAGAACAAATCGAAAGTCGCTAGGAAATGGTCTTCATGCGCTGTTGGCTAAGACGAAACGTTTACAAAAGTTAGGGGGTGTGAATGTAAAAACACGTAGGTCTGCTGCTAACCCAAATAGCAGTGGTGCTAGGAGCGGCAGTAGAGGTCCGAAACAAGATTATGACAATGATGTTAAAGGCGTTGGTAGAGCTCCTAGACAAGGTAAGTTCAAATTTGGTGTATATAGCGCAGGCGGGCCAAAGTCTGCTAAGGATTTGCGTGAGCCCCCTAATGAAGGTCAGGTAGAAGCAGTCCAAGGGAATGCATCGGAACGACCGTGGACATCAAGAATTCCATTTGTGAAGCGAAACCCCACTAGTCCACCAGGAAGACCATGGACGTCAAGAATTCCATTTGTGAAGCGAAACCCCAGGCCGCTTGGGCGACCATGGACGTCAGAGATGCCGTTTGTGAAAGGCGAGCACGAAGCTGTCGAAAAACAGAAGCGGGACCGCGCAACACAAAAATCAATAAAGTATCATATGCTGTCAGGGGGTATAACTACTGGTGTTGCTGCATTAGGAGCAGCTGCTTATGGTGTATATAAAGCCAGACCTAAAATCACCTCTACGTCTTATATAGATAGTAATAATCAAAGAATACGACAATTGGAGGTTTCAACAAAACGTATACAAGGAGCAGAACTTCACAGACGGTCATTTAGCTTGCAATCTAGGGGCCGAGGTAGTCAGGGCAGAGGTGTCGGATTTGATTTGCGAACTTCAACTCGTAACACAAATAATCGAACTTCTACCTATTCTAATGTCAATATTGATTATGGTCGTAATAGACACAGTAATCAAAGATCACTTAGTTGGGAAGCTGTAAATAAGCAGAGAAATGGATATATATCATCATACTCAGAAATGATTCGTTCGCCACTTCGATCGAAGCAAGAAACGATTCCTATTACTTCTTACAATACGGAATCAGTTACTCGTACAGGGTCAAAAGTCCATAGCTCGAAACGCACCAATGGTCTTGTCGCAAATCTAATTTACAATGACAATCGAATAGACCCTAGCACAGGTAATCGGAGATATGGTGTTGATGATGCGTCATTAGGATTAGAGTCTCTTCGACATCAAAGCATTATTGGAATGGAAGGTAAAAAGCCGTCATTTGCTGTCAACTCTCCTCATGTCTCGCGTACGGGTCGGGCGCATGTGGCATTACAGGCTATGAATCTTGCGGTCAATAATCCATTGATGAAGAGAATTGCGCCTGGATTTGTTGCTCGGAATAAAAAGCTACTCAATCGAATTGATATTGCGGATCAAGGTCTTAGCCTTGTTAGCGATGTGAGTGATGCTCGAGTGGCAATAAAAGCCATGCGCGCAGGTGGGGAAGCGCTTGAAAATGCACGCACTGTGATGAATGTTTCGAATGAGTTCAAGGCATATGGTATTCGAAATCCGATAAAACAATTCGGAGCTGTTGCTAAAAATGCAAAATCACACATGGGGAACTTATGGAATACTTCCAAGTCTGTAGGAGGCAAATTTGGGAGTGTAGTTAGAACCGCCTTTGGCCCTAAACCGAATGGTGTTGGCGCTGTCTCAAACATCATTGCAAAAGCCAGCAGAGGTGGTACTAAGATTCTGCCCAATGTTAATAAGGTCGTAGGCATAGCAGCTAAGGTTGGTAAAGTTACAAAGGTAGCGGCAAAAGTTGCTGGACCAGCTCTGGGCATTGTTACTGGTGGTGTCGATGTTTATCAGAGTATTAAGACATATTCTAGTGGTAAAAATGAAAACGGAGAGCCGCTTACCAAGGAAGAGTCGGTTGTAAATGCTACAAAAGGTGTTGCTGGTGCGGTAACACTAGTTGGCTCTGCTCTGATGCTTACGCCCGCTGCTCCAGTGGGCGCAGTTTTAGTTGCGGCGGGAACCATTGTCTCGCTTGGGGCTACTGTATATGAAAATCGAGAAGCAATAGCGGAAGGTGCTAAAAATTTATTTGGAAAAGCTAAGAATTGGTTTTCCAATGATTGAACTACGTAAACTATGAATATACTTTGTCGAAAGCCTATTCTACTTAGCAAGTATTGGGTAAGAAAATCTCCACTCGTTGCTATCGCTGCCGTACTGCCTACAGTTCTTGTGGGGATGTTTCTAAGTTTCTGGTATCCAGCTGACAGCGATATTCCGTGGCGAGTTTGGATAGCTGAAGCAGAGGGGATGACTAGTTTTATTATTAATATAACTTTGACGCTCTTGGGGCTTGGCCTAGGGCTGTATTTAGCTTTGATAACAGCACGACCAATTATTCGCCACCCCTCTTGGCGGCTTCACTATCGTCGTAAAAAATTCCCGTCTGTTCGAGACGAAATGGATAAACATTTGTTAAAAGGTGAGATGTTCTACCATTATTTACCATCAATTCTGATTGATGGTAAGCGCTACTTTATGATTTTTTACTATCGTAAAACAATCTATCAAGAACATGAATATCATGAACTGACACCGCTCGGGTCTTTAATCTTGTCAGAAAAAGGAGAGATCCTTACAAGCGAGACGTTTTATCACGAAATGATATTTCTGTGGAGCACAGTGAGGCGTGGATCGTTTATGTTAGCGCAGGAGGCACGTGAAAATATGCGTAAAACTAATATTACCTTGCCTGTTTGGTTGCAAAAGTTAGATGAAGGTTTGGCGGAGGGCAGCCATTTACTTGAGGAAAAAGAATTTGAATTGTTGCAACATCTGCGTAACGTATGGGCAGCAACAATCTATACAAATATTGCACTCTATGATGCTGAAGAAAGCTGGTGGGAAAAGCGCTGGTGTGCAACCGAATTCCATGCGACTGAAATCCAGAAATTGATTGATATTGGAAATGAAAATACTAAGTCTGAACAAGCCTATGCATCAGAGGAAACGCTTTCAATTTATAAAGAGTTTAGGGCATTTTACTACCGCAATATAATGAGCCGTGAGATGCCAACAGCATTTCTTGATGCGATACATATGCTGTGTGAAGTTGTTTATGAGGCGCTTTTTGATGAAATTTATGAAAAAGGGCGTGCAATTTTAACCTATGAAGCAGATTACGCTGATAATCGGGAAGAAATTCTAGAGAGTATTGATTCACTTTCAAATCCTAAATTTAGTTCATTGCTTGAAGAAACTGTGCAAAATAATCCGACACGCAAATTATTAGGGATTAATCCTGTTGCTTATGATCAATATTTCCGAGCATGGAAACATCGTACAGAGCAAGTTACAGGCAAACCAATTACAGAATGAGCAATTTCAATCAAATCATTGGCTGGAGTCTGATTGGGCTAGGACTTATCTGTTTTGGAGTATGGGGGCTAATTAGCGTTGGAAAAGGACAACGGCATGAACTTTCGTTGCTAGGTCGCGGGCTTCTAGCCATAGCTGCTGGCATCTACATGCTTTATCGTGGCTAGCAAAACAAAAAGAGAGAAACACAAAACTATGAGTAAATACAATCGACCACTAGGCTGGGCACTAATCGTAATCGGCATTTTATGCCTTGCTGCTTGGGGGCTAACCACGCTAGGCGGCGGCTCAGCTACAAACCTAATTTTTCAGGGCAGTCTCTGTACCGGCGCTGGCGTTTATATGCTGCGTAAAAAGGACTAACAAATCATGTCAGAGTCAACCGAAA
>JAHDBW010000150.1 GCA_020630175.1 Anaerolineales bacterium | reverse complement strand
AGTTCTGGATAACACAGTAAACAGAGTGAACCAATTTAGCCGACGCCGCAGCGGGCTGAAGCCGGGCCGCTATGTATTGAGTAAAGCCCGCTGGGCTATAAGCGCTCAAAACTAATGGCTGCCGTCTCGCAACAGCAGTTCAATCTCTAATGATTTAGCCCCGTGCGGGCAACTGTAATCTGAATACCCCAAGGATTTATTGATTGCTGTAAGTGCCATTCACGCCTGATGTGAATTACAGAATTGCCCGATGACTTCGGGCATTACTGTAAAGAAGGTGAAATGCTGCCCGAAGTATTGGAGACGCCGTCGTTAGAATTTTGTATGTAGATATAGAACACGCAATACAGTCTTTCGCATAGCGCAAATACAGAATTTCAATTATGGAAAACACAGTCTCCAACACAGTCGATCGGTTTGAAACAGTCATGGCTGTTTTTATTGGGCTTGTCACATTAGTCGGCGCTTTAGTCGCTTGGCGCTCTTCAGTGGCGGGATTATTAGCCGGAGATGCGCACTTTGCCACCGCCCAAGCTGAACATAACGTTGAACATACGCGGACCAATAACGACATTATCTTGTTTCGGCATTACCGAGCCTATACAGAGTTCACCGAGCAACAATTGCTAGAGCAGCAAGCCATCTTGCTAGAAGATCCAGCAGCCCAGCTGACAGCCCAAAACTTAGCCACAACCAATCAACTGTTTTTCCCAAGACGTTATCTCAACCGCGATGGTAGCTATGCTGTCTCACGGCAGTTGGGGGAAGCGTGGGCGCAAGCGGAGCAGGTGTTAGACCTTGACCCAAGCGTACACATTGCGGAAGCTGCTGTGCATGCGCAAAAAGTGAAGCGGTTAGTCCAGATTTTTGTGGTGCTCTCGGTAACGTTGATTTTCTATACCTTAGCGGAGGGCGTGCATCCACAGCGCCAAAAGTTGCGCTATTCATTAGCAACAATTGGCACAGTGCTGTTGGTGTTGACCACAGTTGCCATTATCTTTGTGGAGCGTGCGTAATATGGCTGCAACAACAAAAGTCCCCCTTTTCAAAGGCGACCCGATTGAACGCTTGGTTGCCATTCTGATCTCAATTGTGACGCTAGCGGCTGCGGTGGCTGGCTATTTAGAGTTTGAAGCTGGTGCAAAAGGCGACGGCATCGAGCGCGCCGCCGACCATTATGCGCGGCACGCCATTGGCCTGCAAACGCGCGGTGAAATTGAAGTGGGCTACGCGCTGACCGATGCCTATCGGAAATGGTTAGCCTTGGATACGCAGGCATTCCTAGCGGAACAAAGCGGCGATACTGTGCGCGCAGAACATTATGCAGACATGCGTGACGCGATTAGCGAACTAAGCCCGCTGCTAGCAGCCCCATATTTTGATCCGACTAGCACCACCCTGCCGGACATCGACGCGTATGAAGCGGATACCTACATTGTTGAAACAGAACTGCTGCGTGAGCAATTTGCCAACGCCAGCAGCGTTGCTGATGCATGGGATACCAAAGCCAACCGCCACGTCACGCATATTACGCTGCTAACCGTGACGCTGTTTTTATATGGTCTTTCTTTGACGATGAGTGAACGGATCAGCCAATGGTTTATGGCAATTGGGACCACCATTGCGGTGCTCACGCTGATTTGGCTGGTCTTTGTTGTCATAGAACCGATTGAGACGCTCACGGATGAAGGCATGACGTTCTATGCGGCAGGCATGGGGTTACAGTTTCAAAATCAACATACCGCTGCGTTAGCAGAATTTGATAATGCCCTAATGGATAACCCAACGTATGCCAATGCCTATTATGGGCGGGCGCGTTCCAACTTTGCCTTGCAAGCGTATGCGGCCGCTATTGCAGACTATGAAGCCGCGCTGGCACATGGGCATGAAGGCGTCAATACGCCTTGGAATTTAGGCTGGGCCTATTACGTCAATGGCGACTTAGACAGCGCGATTGCGCAGACCCAGTCGGCTATCGCAATTTCTCCCACGCAAATAGCACTGCACTACAACTTAGGCCTGATGGCGCTGGCTGCGGGTGATATGGAGCAGGCGCTAGCAGCTTATGACCATGGTGCCGAACTGGCCACGTTGCAAGTGTTTAGCGCCCGCCAAGCTGGCGCAGCGCCACCGGCCACGCTTTGGTGGTACCTTAGCCAAGCATCGGCGGATTTGGATAATTTGTTGCGCTGTCTAGAAGAGCAAATTTGCGCTGGTGCGCCACGCTATGAAGCGGTGGCAACCAACGGCCTGCAAGCAGATATTAACGCGCTCAATTTACAACTAAAGAGCCTGACGGTGTCATTGGAATATGAAATGCCACCAATCGCTAGCGACGATGTTGTGGTGACGGATCTGACGTTCACCGAAGCCATTTATAACGACGCTGGGCAAATTGCAGAATACCGGCCCTTATTTACCGACACCGCGTTACGGACGGCAGGCACCTTTGACGCGCAGTCTGAGTTAGCCGATGTGCAAATCCGGCGCAGTGTGGAAAATGTGCCCGCTGAATTGTTCATCACATTTGATTATGAAAATATTGACGCCGGCCAATTGCTGATTGCCAAGGTCTATGAAGATGGCCGTGAAGTGCCGGGGTTGCGCATGGTGTATGACTGGGCGCTAGCGGCAAACGGCGAGGCTGTGCTGCCGCTAAATACAGGGGCTACGTTTGCGCTGAACCCAGGGCGTTACTACGTAGAACTGTATGTAAATTCCAGCTTGTTGCAAACAGGCGCATTCATCATCGCCGAGGAATAGGTCAGTATGCAATCGAATAAAAGCATCCGTTTTATTTCAATTTACCTAGCGCTGATTGCGGGCCTAACCGTGTTTGCGCTGCTGGCGTTACTCGTCCGCGAACAGTTGCAACGGCAGATCCAGCCACCAGTGGCAGCATTGCGAAACGTGGCCGATCAGTTGCCAGTTTTGACAGGATTAGGCTTTGGCACAGGGGTCAAGGCTGTAGAAACGGCCGATCCCAATGGCTATATCTTGCCAGACACAGCGTTTGACACTGGCTTTGAAACCACCTTTGATGGCTTTGGCTTTCGCAATTACGGCTCACGGTCGCCAGAAGGTGACTTGAGCGTCCAGAAAGTGTGGAGCGTGTTTGGCGATGACGTCTGTGCGCAAGTTGCGGGCGGCGAATGCGTGCCGCTGCCAATTACACAGCTTTGGCTAGACCAGATGAATGATGCAATGGCCAGCGGGCATTGTGTTGGCTTTACCGTGTTTAGCCACCGCCTAGCGATGGGGGAAACTGACCCAAGCGTGTATGCCAGTAACGCCGCTAATACGTTTGCGCTCAGCCGCGATGTTAGCGTGATGCAGCAAATTGCACTTGACTGGACGCTGCAAACAACGGGCGAAATTATTGACGCAACCGTGCGCGGCACGCCACGTGACATTGTCGACGGCCTACTAAACAATGAAGCGCCTGTTGATTTAGGGCTGTTCAACCGGAAAGGCGGCGGGCACTCTGTGTCTGCCTATGGCGCAGAGCCGCAGGGCAACGGGATTTACCATATCAAGGTTTATGACAATAACTGGCCCGGCCAAGAGCTGTACGTGGAAGTTGATTATGTTGCCAATACGTGGCGTTATTCGCTAGCAGCGGCAGACCCGGCAAGCGATCCTGAAGCTTGGGAAGGCGATGACCGCACCCGTTCGCTTATGTATGTGCCGCTAGACGCGTATACGCAAAACTTCGAATGTCCGTTTTGTGATGATGTGGTCAGTGCGGCCCGCCCGGCGACGGGTGGCGTACTAGCTAGCCCAGCCAGTACAAATTCTTTGCGCGGCCTGACCATGCTGTACTTTAGCGACGATGATGGCTACATGCGCGTGGAAACAGACGCTGGCCAACGCGTTGGTAATTTTAGTGGCAGCACGCTAAACGAAGTGGCCGGTGCCCGCATTGTGCCGCTTCGGGGCAGCATGTTCAACAATGGTGAGCCGCTTATCTTCATGCCGCCAGAAACAGAAATGACCATTACCGTAGAAACCCGTGAAGAAGAAGCCATCGGGACAGGCAACCTGCGTGCGATTGGGAATGGCATCGCGCTTTCCTTAGATCGGCTCAACTTTGCGCCAGCATCTACCGAAACGTTCGACCTAGACTTAGCAAAAAATCGGCTGGAATTTTCGCCAACATCGGCGCAAGAGCAGATGGTGCTGAAGGTTTCAGTTCAACAGCCAGATGGCAGCGCGATTGTTGCTGTTGTGGGCGGGGTGCAGCTAGATGCAGCAGAAACGCTGGCCTTTGGCTTAGAACCTGATGGTGACCTGCTTGTTGAAACTGATACGGCGCAATCCCAAGATGAGATGTGGCTGATTTTAGCCAATGTCTCGGAGACTGCCACAGATGTGTTTGCAAGCGATGACCTTTCACTTGCGGCTGGCGGCGCAGTGCGCTTGGCCGTTTCAGACTGGACGCCCACTGAAGGCTTAGCGGTGGCTGTTGGCGTGACGGGTAGCGACACATTTGCCGCACCAATCCAATTGCCAAATGCACCAGTTGGCGACGTGTTGGATGACTTCAATACGGCCAATCAGGTGATTAGTGCCTTTGGTGAAATTGATGACTATATGGATGCGACAGATCAAGCGGATTTCTTAGAGACCTTGGTCGATGCGCTTGATAACCCGATGATTGACGGCAGTGATTATGGCGAAGTGTTGTTTGCCTTGGATGCGTTTGCGTTAGAAACAACGGAAATGGCGGCGTTTGTAAATGAGTTAGGGCTACCACCCAGCGAAATTGCCGAGCTGATTCTAGAACTGAACCTATCTGAAGCCGCTTTTGCAGCGGTCATTGCAGACTTAAATCTGACCGAAGCGCAGCGTGAACGCCTAGCAATTGAGATGGACCTCTTTATTGAAGTCGATAACTTTTTAGACGAACTTGAATTCAACACGATTGATGAAGAAGACGCTATCGACGTCCTTTTTGCATCTGATCTAACGCCGGATCAAATTGGGGATGCCATCGATGAATTGGATTTGGAGATCCCAGAAATCATTGAAACGCTGCTGGAATTTGGCTACACCTATGAAGAAGCACGCGCTGCGTTGATTGCGGCGGAGATCCCCGAAGGTGAACGCAACGCAATTTTGCAAGAACTCTTTGATGTGACGCCAACACCAACATTTACAGTGCCGGCCACAACTACACCTACGCAGACCGCAACATCAACGCCTACTCAAACAGCAGCGTCAACTGCAACACCTACTCAGGCCACAATAGCAACCTCAACTCAGTTGGCAACAGCAACTGCGCAGCCAACGTTTACACCAACCAAGGGTGTTGTAGTCATTGCGGCGATGCCAACGCTCACGCCGGAGCCAACAGCAACAATCCTGCCGACAGAAACGTTAGCGCCAACGAGTGCACCTGCCCCAACCGTAGCTTCAGTGCCAACAGCCACGCCAACTCAAGTAAATGAGATTGATGTTCAGGGTGGGGGTATCTCCATCACGAACGGTGACACCACGCCAGACGTGGCAGATGATACAGATTTTGGTGACGTGGCCTTCGGTGGCACGGTGACAAAGACATTCACAATCAATAACACGGGCACAGCTGATTTGAATATTGCCGGGCTAATGATGCGTGAAGTGATTGTTGCCAGCGCGGGGAATTTTGTGCCAAGGCTTGTGCCTGTACCATCACCAATCACAATTACTGGACCCGGTGCATCGCAATTTGGCGTGATCGCACCGGGGCCAGCATCACCTGTTCCGGCCGGTGGGTCAACCACATTTCAAATTATATTCATTGCCGGCGGGAGAGGCAGTGTACACAATGCGACGGTTAGTATTGCCAATGATGATGCCGACGAAAGCCCGTTTACATTTGCCATTCAAGGGACAACCTTGCCTTAGGCGCTCGAATTGCGCGCTAGCGTTGTCACTAGGACGCGTATTGTTAGCGAATCTACAATCATTTATACTCTAGAGCATGCCACCATTAATGATCGTGGCGTATATGAGCAATAAATTTACATGACAACTTCACAAGAATTTGATGACTGGTCCGCGACCTACGATGATGACGTCCAAGACGAGAGTGGCTTTCCATTTATGGGCTATGCCAATGCGCTAAACCAAGTGGTGCAGCACAGTGGGGCGCAAACGTCGATGTCTGTTTTGGACCTTGGCGTTGGCTCTGGCAATTTAGCAGCGCGTTTTGTAATGCAAGGCTGTAATGTCTTTGGCGTTGATTTTTCACCTGAGATGATCGCGCAAGCATCTGCCAAGCTGCCGTTTTTGGAAATTGTGCAAGCCGATGTTACCCAGCCGCTGCCCGAGCCGCTCAACCGCTACTTTGACCGCATTGTGTCTGGCTATATGTTTCATGAGTTTCCCCTAGAGACCAAAGTGGCCGTACTCAAGCGCTTGGCAGATGAGCACCTCGCGCCAGATGGGCACATCATCATTGCCGATATTGCCTTTGAAACACAGGCAGATTTAGACGCTGCGCGCCTACGCTGGGCCGACCGCTGGGACGAAGAAGACTTTTGGGTCATCGAAAGAGACTTGCCAGCATTGCAAAAGGTTGCATTAGCAGCAAATTGGGTTAGAATAAGTGATTGTGCCGGGGTGATGGTTATTTCCCCTCTAATCCGTAGTGATGGCACCATCCCTTTGATGGGATAGGCAGCAAACGGTTTGCTGCTGGGTCGGATGGTTGGACAAGATGTGCTATGAGTAAGGTGTAAGCACGATTTGTCAGAGTCATCCTCTTACGACATTTCAATTTACGCTTTACAGTACCTGCCGCCCGCTAGAGAGTGCGGCCCATCCGATTATGACAACTGAATTTTCTGAATTAGGCTTACGACCAGATATGGTCGAAGGTCTAGCCGCGCTTGGCTTTAAAACGCCAACAGCGATCCAATCTGCTGCGATCCCTAAAATGATTGCTGGCCAAGATATTATTGGTCAAGCCCAAACGGGTACCGGTAAAACCGCAGCATTCTCACTCCCTATTCTGCACAACTTAGACCGCGAAGGCCGCTCGCCGAAGGCACTTATTGTGTCGCCAACGCGTGAACTTGCTTCACAAGTTGCCCAAGCGATTTACACTTACGGTGAATCGCAAGGCGTTCAAGTCTTGGCTGTTTATGGTGGTCAATCTTATGATCGCCAAATTCGCCGCATCAAGTCTGGTGTCGATATTGTAGTTGGCACGCCGGGCCGTCTGATTGACCTCATCAACCGCCGCGTGTTGAAGTTCGATAAACTGCAAACGCTTGTGCTTGATGAAGCTGACGAAATGCTAAGCATGGGCTTCGTGGAAGACATCGAAGCAATTTTGGCCGCAACCCCTGAAGATCGGCAAACTGCATTGTTCTCTGCAACAATGCCAAACGAAATTCGCCGCATTGCGCAAAGCTATATGCGTGATCCAGAAACGATCACGATCAAGTCACAAAACCTCACCGTAGATAGCATTGAACAACGCTACTGCATGGTCAATGAACGTGACAAAACGGCTGTGCTTACCCGCTTCTTTGAAGTGGAAGATATTACCCGCGCCATCATTTTCGCGCGCACCCGCGTTGGGACAGATCAACTGGCGAACGAACTTTCAAGCCGCGGCTTTACCGCTGAAGCGTTGAATGGTGACCTCGCGCAAGATGCCCGCGAACGCGTGCTGCGCCGTTTCCGTGATGACCGCTTGAAGATCCTTGTTGCAACAGACGTGGCAGCCCGTGGTCTAGACGTGGATGATATTTCACACGTGTTCAACTTTGACCTCCCAACTGACGCTGAAGTTTATGTCCACCGCATTGGCCGGACAGGGCGCGCCGGGAAATCTGGGATTTCAATCTCATTGGCAACGCCAAAAGAAGAATATCGCTTGGCACGTATCGAACGCTACACGCGTAAGAAACTGATCAAGGCGTGGGCCCCAACTGAAGAAGAAATTGTGGCACATCGTGACGCAAAGATGCTAGCCGACTTTGAAGTTTGGTTGCGCCGTGGCCGTTGCACCCATGAACGTGCGATGGTTGAAAAATATGTTGAAGAAGGGCACGATCCAGTGCAGTTGGCAGCAATTGCGTTGAAAGTTCTGCGCAGTGGCGAAAAACAACGCCCAATTGACCCGATTGGCCCACTCAAGTATGGCAAGCAAGGCCGTGATCGCGGTGGTCGCAACGACCGCGGTGGACGCGGCGGACGCAATGATCGTGGTGGTAACCGTAACGGCGGCGGTCGCTTTGATCGTGGCGGACGTAATGATCGTAGTGATCGCGGTAGCAACCGTAATGGTAGCGATCGTGGAGATCGCGGGCCACGCCGCAATGCGCCACGTCGGTCACCGGGTGAAAGAGAAGCCGGTATGGTGCGCTTACGCCTAGACGTTGGCCGCGAAGAAGGCATTCGCCCAGGTGAAATCGTGGGCATGGTTGCTTCACTTGCGAACATCCCAGGCACCTCAATTGGCCGAATTGACATCGAACAAAACGAAACCTTCTTTGATGTGAAAGAAGAACACGTTGGCGATGTGCTGTCTAAGAAAGGCAGCTA
>JAHDBW010000149.1 GCA_020630175.1 Anaerolineales bacterium | reverse complement strand
CGCCGCACACGTTGCGGAAGCCTTACAGTATCGGCCGCGTGAATTGGTTGCTGGAGGCTGAACTTAGTTCAAATCGTCGTCGATTTTGATCGGGAGCGCCACCGTTGCGACGGTGCCCATATCGCTGCCTGAACTTTCTATAGTCAACTTGCCACCCATGGCTGTCGTAAGCTTTTTTGCATTGTGCAGCCCAAGGCCCATGCCTGGCCGTAACCCAACGTTGTCGCCCCGGTAATAGGCTTGAAAGACCTTGTCACTATCACGGCGCGGGATCCCAATGCCTTCATCGGCGACTTGAAGTTCCCACGTACTTTCTAATTTACGCAATGTAATGGTGATTGGATGACCAGAGTCTGAATACTTCAATGCATTGGCGACTAGATTCTCTGCAACCTGTTTCACCACTTCATAATCAATGTGCAGTGACTTTGTCTCATTACTGTTGTAACGGAACACGAGCGCAGAGGTATAGCTGGCCGACATTTGAAGATCAGCTTCAAGCCGGGCGCACATTTCAAAGAATGGCGTTGGGTGAAATAATGGTTGTTCGTCTAGCGTTGTAATCAGCGCAATGTTTTGCACCATATCGCGAAGAAAATAAACTTGTTTTCTAATTCGATCAAAGTGCATATCGCGCCGTGTTGGCGTTAGCTTACCGGCATAGCGGGTTAGCATTTCTGCTGACATGGCTATTGTATGAAGTGGAATCCGAAACTTTGTCCCAATGAGGGCGACTAACTCTGGGAATGCTTGTATAGCTTGGGTAGATTGATTATCAATTTTTGTTTCGATTGTTGCCTGCAGAAGCATGGCGTACGCGCGTTGAAAACTTTCTTCGTCTTTACAACAGTCACGTAATAAAGCTTCTTGTTCTAAGCTGATGGGGTGTTCTCCAAGAGGAGCGAGTATGTTTTGCATAATGATTGAAATAAAATAATACCTATATAAATCCATGATAAGGCTTATTGCAATCCTTATACAAGATGACTTTACATTGACTTCTGGCATGTACTAGAAAATAGATGGTACTTGCGGTCATCCTAATTTTGCGATTAAGTTTACTTATCGTGAAGCGGCGCTTTAATTCTATAGTTGTTGTATTTTATGGGCATAAATGCGCACAAAACTATGCAGTAATTCGCTGCGCGATAGTAGCCAAGTGTAAAATTACGCTTAGTTGCTATACGAATAAGCACGCTAACGTTATATAGTCATGACAACAAAAAAGACCCGCTCTCGTAAAACAGCCTACGCCGCTGGGCCCGCTACAATCCCAGCTGGAACGCGCCGCCTCGTGGAAATCAAGGGGCGCGTGGTGGCAATCTTCAACGTTGCCGGGGACTACGTGGCAATGCATAACCGCTGCCCGCACATGGGTGGCCCCATATGCGAAGGACCAATTACTGGCACCACAATGCACACCGCTAAAACCGAATTTATTTACGGGCGCGATGACGAATTAGTGCGCTGCGGCTGGCACGGCTGGGAGTTTGAAATCAAAACCGGCAGGTGCCTAACGGATGAAAAAATGCGTGCCAAACTCTTTGAGGTTGCCATAGAAAACGGCGACCTGTACGTCTATATGTAGTGCGTGTTGCCCGCCTGAATCAAAAACGGCTTTCCGAATTGGAAAGCCGTTTTTGATTCCTGTTGTAAGGACGGTGTCTTAGTTCACTTGGTGCATATGCACGTCTTGTTGTGGGTATGGAATGCTAATGCCGGCTTCATCAAAACGCAGCTTGATTTGTTCAGTCACGTCAAAATAGACGTCCCAATAATCAGCAACAGCGGCGTAAGGCCGGACTGCAAAATTGACGCTACTATCCGCGAGTTCCATGACATTCACGGTTGCGGCTGGTTCGGCCAACACCTTGGGGTGTGACGCTAAAATATCTTGCAAAATTGACTTAGCCTTTTTCAGATCGTCCTCATAGCCAATGCCCGCCACTAAATCAACCCGCAGTGAGCCCTTGCCCGAGAGGTTGGTGATAGGGCCGCTGGTCACGTGGGAGTTGGGCATGATCACTTGCTTATGGTCTGGCGTGGTCAGGATTGTGTTGAACACTTGCAACTCGTCCACGGAACCCAGAATGCCACCGACTTCAACCAAGTCGCCAACTTTATAAGGCTTGAATAGCAATAGCATAACCCCAGACGCAAAGTTCGCTAAGGTGCCTTGGAGGGCTAAGCCGATTGCCAACCCAGCCGCTGCCAAAATAGCGGCAAAGCTAGTTGTTTCTACGCCGAGCGTGCCCAAAGCGGCAATAATGACTAAGGCCAACAGCAGCGTGCGAATGATTGATGCCAAAAAACCGGCCAACGTATCATCCATATTGCTGCGCGACATGCCTTTTTCAGCCAGCTTTGAAAGCCAATTAGCAACAATTCGCCCAACCCAAAAGACAACAATCGCGCCGATTGTGCGGGTTAAATAAGTTGGCCCATTGGTGAGGATCCACTCCATAATTCCGTCCATAATAAACTCCTGAAATATTTGAAAATTGTTTGAAAAAACCATCAGTATAGACTGCATACCTGTAGGCAGAGTCACATTAGCGCCGGTGGGCTGGCTGCTAGCAGCACTGTTTTACAACCAAACAAGATTTTCTAAGGGTAGGTCTAACTAAAGCGCAAACTGACTTTTGATGCGTGTTTTTGAAAGTACTTTTTTCAATCTAAAGTACAATAGCGACAATTATATGAATAACACTATTTGTAATGTGCTATCGCCACAAAAAACACATTATAACGAAATGCATTCCTCCAATTACTAAAAAACGGACCCAATTCTATGATGTATACGGTGCAATCCACAGGACAATCCATTGTCACCAATACAGAGCTTGGCCGCGGCGGAGAAGGCGTAGTCTACACAATTGATGGGCAGCCCAACACTGTTGCAAAAATCTATCATGCCAACCATAGAGCGCCAGAGAAAGAGACCAAACTGAAGTCTATGGTGCTCTATACGCCGCAAGACAACATGCGTGTGCATGGGCATATTTCCATTGCTTGGCCACAAGGCATCTTGTTAGAAAATGGCAATTTTGCCGGGCTGCTGATGCCAAAGATTGCGCAGAGCAAAGCGTTTTTCAACTTGTACTTACCGCGCCTGCGCAATAAGCACTTCCCAGGATTTGATTTCCGCCACTTGCACCGTGCCGGGGCAAATGTTGCCGCAGCCGTTGCCAAGCTTCATCATGTTGGTCACGTTGTGGGCGATATGAATGAGAAAAACATCAAGGTTAATCAGCAAGCCTTGGTAACGCTTGTTGACTGTGATTCTTTTCAAGTTAAGGGACCGGGGCGCGTGTTTCGCTGTCCGGTTGGCGTGCCAGATTACACGCCGCCTGAATTACAAGGCATTCGGCTAGACAGCATTGACCGCACGCCAGAGCATGACCGCTTTGGCTTAGCCGTGATTATCTTCAAGTTGCTGATGCAAGGGTTTCATCCATTCACTGGTAAACCGCCGCAAGGGCAACTTCTGGTTAGCGGTGAAAAGATCGATATCAGCAACATCCGCAACGGTTACTTCCCCTTTATTCCAAGCAAAAGCGGGTCATTTACACCACCACCGGCAGCACCGCGCTTCCGGAGCATACATCCACCATTGCAAACCTTATTTGAGCGGGCATTTGTAGCAGGCTATAAAAATCCAGCGCTGCGCCCAAGCGCGTTAGAGTGGTACGCCGCTTTAGATGAGGCTGAAGCCGATTTGATTATTTGCCCGCGCAATTCGCAGCACTATCATGCACGCCATGATGGTAACTGCCGCTGGTGTGAACTAGAACATAAGCAAAATAATGCTAGCCCAGTGCCCTTACAAAAGGCGCTGCAACCGGTGGGTGCGCCTGCTGTTGCGCCGCCACAACCGGCCGCTGTAACAACGCAAGCAGCGCCGGGCACGCAAGTTCAAGCAGTATCGTCAAGTATTCCCTTTAGCGTGCATTTAGGTTTCTTAGTGACATTTGCAAGCCTATTTATCAATAGTTATATCCCGTTTGTCGGCAATATCGTGGCAATTATGCTCAGCCATATGGGGCTCAACCGCATTACAGACAATCCCACGGAGTATCACGGCGAAATCTACGCAGATATAGGCGTAACCGTCTCTTGGACGGCTGCCATTTATACGGCGTACGAATTTGTCAGAGTATATTTTTTCTAATTAGTAGAAATCAACATGAAAAAAACTTTTTTATGCATCGGGCTTGGTCTTGTTCTAAGTAGTTTTACACTTACTGCATGCTCTTCACCGGCCGAAATTGTTGCTTATGAAGTGGGTGAAACGGCCACAATACTTTATGCAGAATTCAATGCAACCGTCCAAGCGATAGAAGCAGACGCCACAGAACGGGCTGCAAAACAAGCCGCTGTAATCCCGCCAACAAGTGCGCCAGACCCAACGCAAACACCAACCCAAGCCCCCACGCAAACGCCAGTGCCTGCGCCAACTGCAACACCACAACCGGAGAGTGCAGACACGCTAAGCCCACCCGATATGGAGCCGCCGTTCGCGTCTGAAGAATTTGATATAGAGGCCACGTTTGAGCTGTGGAACTTCAGTGATGAAGCAATCTCCATGACTGTTGAAAATGAGCAGATCTTGGTAACCATCATCGATACTGACTGGTCTAGTATCAATTGGTGGGGCGATACATTTGAAGACATTGCGCTATCTATTGATGCAAAACAACTTGATGGCCGCGACGGCGATGGCAACTTTGGCCTCGTCTGCCGCTCAGTAGATATCGATAACATGTATACCTTTGATATTACTAATGATGGTTGGTATTCAATTTCTAAGCTCAAAGATCAGGAATGGACGCTTTTAGTGCCATATACGGAATCATCGGCAATTAATCAGGGGGATGCTTGGAACACGATACAAGTCACCTGTGTTGGCGATACCTTATCAATGTGGGTGAATGGAACGTTCCTAGCTTCAGTGGTGGATAGCGACCTCAAAGAAGGTGATGTTGCATTTTCAGCTGTTGCATTCAGCGTTCCAAATACCAGTTTTGTGTTTGACAATTTCAAGCTCGCAAACCCTTAGGCCGATGCCATTAGGATTACCCCAAGAGATTTATAACGTCTATGATGAAAAGATATCGTTGGCTACTCGGCCTAAGCATTTTTCTTAGCCTTATTAGCGCCTGTGCACCTTTTGGAGAGTTAACCATTGATCAGTCTATCGAACTGACGGTTGAAGTAATAGAGGCTGACCTAAGTGCAACCGTAGAAGCGCTGCAGGACGAAATTGGCGCGGCTGAGAATGCATCGCAAGTTGCTAACTTACCGCCACCACCAGAAATCACACAGCGCGATGCAACTCTACTTGAGCTATTTGGTGAGTACACAGATACGAATCACTGGGAAAGCGCTAACGACTATACAAGCTCTACCGTAGAAGAAGGCGTCTTAAAAGTAAAAATTATTGAAGCCGGTTGGACATACAATTACCAGTGGAAGGAACAATATTCTGACACTATTATGTCTATTGAGGCGCGCCAAATTGGCGGTATTCCAGGCGATGGAATTATGTCTGTGACGTGCCGTGGCAATGATGACAAAAATGAATATGCTTTCTACATCTCAAATGATGGTTGGTATCGAATATCGAAGCAAGTAGATGGTGAGTGGATTATCTTAGTCGACTGGAAATCAAATGCCGCCATCAATCAAGGTGCCGCGTGGAATACCATTCAGGCATCGTGTATTGGCACAACGCTCTCGATGTGGGCCAACGATACCTTCTTGGTCTCAGTAGAAGACAAGAGCCTCCAAACGGGCTTCGTTGGCTTTGCCGGCGGCACGCTTGAAAGCAATAAGACCAATTTTGAGTTCGATAATTTCAAATTCAAAACCCCATAATTAATAACAATGCCGTGCGCCCAAGTTGCATTACACATATACGCGGCGGCGGTTTCAGACAAATTTTTCTGGAACTGTTGACCCATCCATAACCTACATGCTAATATTTGGCGCATGAGCACCAAGTTCTACTTTTTTAGCTACTTCTATTTTTGGCGACAGACCCCCTGTGGCTTTTCGTAGCTTAAGTTGACCTTGATATAACAAGTAAACACAAACGCGGAAGCCAACAAGCTTCCGCGTTTTTTATTTCACAGAGTTGTTGAGCCATTCAACACTCACAAAGGATATTGAAGAGATCTAATGAGCACCGATAAACTAACCGATTTACGCCGTGAAATTGACAGCGTAAATATGGAACTCCTAACCCTACTTAGTAAACGTGGCGACCTCGCGCAGCAAATTGGCGAGCTCAAGTCAGACAACGGCATCGTGCAATACGATCCTAAGCGTGAGCTAGATATGCTCACCAAATTGACAGACGCCAACAACGGCCCTTTTAGTGACGCGGCCATCAAAGAGATTTTCAAGAATATCTTCCAAGCTAGCCTGAGCGCTAACACCAAGTCAGAAAAACCAAAATTCCTGACCAGCCGTGGCGACCGCGAAGACAGCGTGATTATGGTGGGCGACGTACCAGTCGGGGGTGACAATCCGCCGGTGCTGATTACCGGGCCATGTGCAATTGAATCACGCGAACAAATCATGATGACGGCTGAAGAAGTCGCCAAACATGGCATCAAGTTGTTCCGTGGTGGGGCGTTCAAGCCGCGTACTAATCCTTACAGCTTCCAAGGCTTAGGTGAACAAGCCATGAAATGGGCACGCGAAGCCTGTGACAAGTACGGCTTGTACTTCGTGGCAGAAATTATGGATGCCCGTGACGTAGATGTTTGTTTGGACTATGTAGACGTGCTGCAAATTGGCGCGCGCAACAGCCAAAACTTCAGCTTGTTGAAAGCCGTAGGGCGCACCACTCGCCCCGTACTGATGAAACGCGGCCTCAGCGGCACCATTGAAGAATGGATCATGGGCGCTGAATACATCATGAGCAAAGGCAACCCGAACGTGATTTTATGTGAACGCGGGATCCGCACGTATGAAAAATACACCCGCAACACGCTAGACATTAGCGCAGTCGCCTTGGCAAAGATCGAAACGCACTTGCCAGTGATTGTAGACGCAACGCACTCTGGCGGTCGCCGTGACTTGCTCGTGCCATTGACCAAAGCTGGCCTTGCGGCTGGTGCTGATGGCGTCATGGTTGAAGTGCATCCAAACCCAGCTGTGGCATTGTCTGATCAAAAACAACAAATGGACTTTGATCAATTTGCGCAATATCTAAAAGATGTTGGCTATGACAAACAACTTAGCAAAAGCCGCCACGAAGTGTACGGCTTCTAAGCCTGCTTAGCGGTTTAGTCCTTTTTATATAGAAGAGAGCGTCATTGCAGAATGGCGCTCTTTTTGGTTAATGCCACTCTGTTAACCTGAGTTCTGGATAGTACAGTAAAAGCCGACGCCGCATCGGGCTGAAGCCGCGATGCTATGTATTGTGTAAAGCCCGCTGGGCTATAAGCGCTCAGAACTAATGGATGCCGTCTCTCAACAGCAGTTCAATCTCTAATGATTTAGCCCAGCGGGCTTCACTCAGCGGATAGCACGGTGGCTTTAGCCCCGTGCGGGCAACGCTACATTGGGATCGCCTCTTATCTAGAATTGAGGTTACGTTAGAAACAACCCCGCACTTTTTACATAGGTTTTACATCATATGGATAACTTCATAACATCAGCGCCCTACTATATAGTTATCAAGCACGCAGTTACCTGCACTTGAGAAAAACATAACATTCACACTTGCTAACGAGGTTGTTGGCGAGTAACACTAACAATACTAGGACAACCCTAATGAACATTTTCTCTAAACTTACCTATGCAATCGCTGGGATGGCCGTGGCTGGCGCACTTGTCGCTGGCACCGCAGTTACCTTTGCCCAAGATGATGCCCCAGCTGGTGACACACCGCGAGTTCAACAAGAAGGCCGCCGAGGCGGTAACAAAGTTGCCTCAGAAACCGTTGCAGACGTTCTGGGCATTACCGTAGAAGAGCTACAAGCTTACAAAGACAATGGCGACAACCTTTCTGACATCATCGCCGACCTAGGTCTGGATGAAGACGCAGTCAAGGCTGAACTACAAGCTGCAAAAGAAGCCGCTAAGCTAGCCAAAGGCGCAGAACTGTTAGGCATTACCGAAGCTGAATTGCAAACCCGCCTCGACAATGGCGAAAACATTCGCGACATTGCAGAAGAACTCGGCGTGGAATTACCACAACGCCAAGGCAAGCGTAACAAAGGATCAAAAGTCGCCCCAGAAACAGTGGCAGATATCCTTGGCATCACAGTTGAAGAACTAGACGCATACAAAGACAACGGTGACCGCCTCACCGACATCATCGCGGACTTGGGTCTGGATGAAGACACCGTCAAAGAAGCGCTAAAAGAAGCCGCCGCCGCAGAACGCTTGGCCAAAGGCGCTGAATTGCTAGGCATTACTGAAGCTGAATTGCAAGCAGAACTCGATGCTGGTAAGAGCTTCCGTGAAATTGCTGAAGAGCTTGGCGTGGAATTGCCAGAACGCAACGGTCGCCGGGGTGGTGGTAACGCCGGTGCCACAGTAGAAGGGGACAACGCATAAG
>JAHDBW010000148.1 GCA_020630175.1 Anaerolineales bacterium | reverse complement strand
TTAAGTGGCTTTTGGCGGAAACGCGGTGAATTTATGGAATGCCCAATCTCTTCTTGCCAGATTTTCCCAATTCTCTGTCTCTTTGATGGCCTCTAGATCGGTGCTGTCAATCCAGCCGTCTTCAAGAATGTTGTAGCAGTGCTTCAAATATGTCTCAACCGTTGTCGGCGAGCGGTTGATTTCACGGCCTGCTTCACGGGCACTCATGCCATCTAAAATACAGAGGTGAAATACCTGCAAATACACTGGACGTAGGTCTGGGTGCGGTTGCCAGCGGGGCAGCACTGTCGCTTGGCGACCGTGTAAACGGCATAGCATGGCCGGAATATCACCACACACCACCAATTCATTGTGCATTGTGCGCACTAAGGCGGCCACGTAACCCATATAGACGCTGTTTTTCTCTAGTACGGCATCTACGCCTGCATTGAGCGCTTCGCGCATTGTCTCATGCACGCAGTACTGTGAGAGGCAAACTACCTTCGCTGTTGGGATTTTGGTTTTGATGGTTTTGATGAGCATTGGTAAGCGCAACTCTTCAAACTGCGTTTCATACTCAGCATCTACCACCACAACATCCGGCGCTAAAGGGCTTGGAATAGACTCAATTAGGTCTAGCAACGCTTCAGGCCCAGTGACAGAGCCGCCACAGGTCGAGCGCAAGTCGCGCATTAATAGACCCCTCTGAAAATTCAAAGCGGCTAAGTCATCATCCATCAAAATTACGCGAATTTGTGCCATAACGTCCTCTTCCTTAAGCTTAGGCCATTCTCTGCTTATTGCAAACCTAGCACCATCCTGAAAAACAAGATAGTTTGCAAGTCTAAACCCTATTGTAATCAACTATTGCTATTTGTTGTGACTAAGGTTTCTGTTCGGTTTAGCGATGTAGCGCCAATGGCGGCGTTGCTTAGCGGCCAGATTTCATAAATTGCGCGCATACTGGCGGGAACCATTGGCGCTATTCAAGCGTCTATTAGGTAACAACGTTCATTGCTTAACCAACGGAGGGTGAAAAGATGCCGTTCCCAATTCTAGTTTTCTTATTTGTTGTGCTTGGGTATTTGCTGGTTTTAGTCCGCATTCGTATGCGCGTTACAACGCAATTTGAACCACGAACACAACCGCATGCAAGGCCAGCATCTTCTGGTGCGGCCCCGTTACTTATCCTAATTGGGCTAGCGGCTATTTTGTTTATGGCAATGTTGGTTGCCGAGGTGCTAGTGACACTATCTAGGCTGGCTTAGTAGAAATCAAAACGCGCCGCTTTTACGTAAAGCGGCGCGTTTCTGTCAATCGATAATGCTGGCGACCTCTGTCGCGACTTGTCCGGCGGCCATTGTTGCCAGACCGATCTTGGCATCGGCGCTTAGGATGACTGCTAGCGAGGCTTCGACGCCTGCTGGCAACACGGCAATTGTGCCGCTATCGCCTACTAAAATCACGCGCTTGGCTGCGCCTTGTTGCAGCCGATCTAGCGTGCGGTCGGCTAGGGTTTTGGTGACGGCTGCCATTGCGGCCACAGCTTCGCCGCCGGTGGGGTCGTCTAGTTCATTAGTTGGTAACGGATGTGATGCGATCAACAATCCATCAGAATTTACCAATACAGCGGCTTGAATGCCTTGAACTTTTTCACACAACCGTCGTAATTTGTAGCTCAACAGCTCGCCACGATTTAGATTTGTCGGAATTTTTCCAAACGAAAACATTGAGTGGTGTAGTGCTCCTCACACTTATTCGTATACTACCAGTACGTTGTTAGCGATACTACAAGCTGCAACTATTATTCCTCGATTACGTCTAATTTGGCAATTTTTGGCATCAACCGTTTGAGGCCGACGGCTTCAAATGCCACGGTGACCAGTTCGTCACCACCAATACTCTTACTTTCAATCACAATCCCCGCGCCAAACTCGCCATGTTTGACCTTTTGCCCAGTTTTGAACTCTAAGTTCTCTTCAGCTACTTTGCGTGGCGCAGATTTTTTAGTTGAGCCAAACTGATACGACTTGCCACGCCCGGTCTGCACGCGGTTTGGCGTCTCCCAAGTGGTGACCCGTTTATACGATTCACGCGCCGATGTGGCAACCCCATTCTTAGTTTCTGGAATATGCCCGCTCATCAGGCTTTTTGGCACATCACTTAGGAAGCGCGAGGGCTGATTGAACGTGGCTTCACCATAGCCAAAATGCCGGAAGTTATACAGCATAAACAGCTGATCTTCTGCGCGGGTAATCCCCACATACATCAGGCGGCGTTCCTCAGCCATTTCTTCAGCATCTTCAAAAGAGCGTTTGTGCGGGAACACGCCATCTGCCAACCCAATCAGGAAGACAATTGGGAACTCAAGGCCTTTGGCCGCGTGTAGCGTAAGCAGCGTTGGGGCTTTGTTTTGTTCTTCTTCGTCAAGATTATCGGTTTCAGAGACAAGTGAAATTTCTTCCAAGAACGTTGTCAGGTCTGTTTCACTAAATTCAGCGGCCACGTTACGGAGTTCCATCACGTTTGCCCAGCGTTCGCTGCCTTCATCTGTGCCGTCATTGACAAACGTATTGTAGCCGCTGGTGTCTAAGATCAGGTCGAGAATTTGCACAATCGAGTGGGTTGGCAATGCTGCCCGCCACTGTTGATACATCATGCCAAAGTCCATCAGCGGTTTGGCCGCCCGCGCCCCGATCATTGCATAGTAGATCGAGTCTTTGCCGTTTTGCCCTAAATCTAATAGGACAGCCAGCGGAGAGAGACCGGTGTCACTCGCGCAAAGTTGCAGGCCTTCAATCGCTTTTTTACCAATGCCCCGCGCCGGGACGTTGATAATGCGAAATAGGCTAACGGTGTCATGCGGATTGTGCAACACGCGTAAATAGGCTAGCACGTCTTTAACTTCACGGCGGCCATAGAAACGCGTCGCGCCAACTAGGCGGTAGGGCAGATTATTGCGTACAAAGGCATCTTCCAGCGCGCGTGATTGGGCGTTGGTGCGGTACATAATGGCGCAATGGCCTGGCGAATAGCTGCTGTATAGCGTTAGCTCGGCAATCTTATCGATTACATACTGGGCTTGTTCGTTTTCATCGTACGCTTCATGGACTTGAATTTTGTCGCCACCAGCGCGTTCGGTAAAGAGTTTTTTCTTGATCCGGTTTGGATTTTTGTCAATTACGGCGGTGGCCGCATCCAAGATCAATTGCGTTGAACGGTAGTTTTGCTCAAGCAGAATGGTGACGCATTCAGGGTAATCACCTTGGAAGCGTTTGACATTGCGATAGTCGGCACCACGCCAGCGGTAAACGGATTGATCAATATCGCCCACAACAAATAGATTGCGATTGTTGCCAGCCAATTGCTGCAACAGCGTGTATTGCGCAACGTTGGTATCTTGAAATTCATCCACCAGAATGTGTTCGTAATACCCTTGGTATTTTTCAAGCAAGTCTGGATTTTTGACAAAAAGCTGCGTGGTTTGCATAAGCAGATCATCAAAATCCATGGCGTTGTTGTCGCGCAATAGTTTCTGATAGTTGGCATACACGCGTGACACCACTTCATTGAAGTAGGTATCGGTTTCCATGCGTTGCGGCGTTAGCAGCTCATTCTTTGCATTTGAAATGGCACCTTGTAAGCGCTTTGGCTTGATGCGTTTTTCATCTACGCGGGCCTGCTCCATCGCTTGTTTAACAAGTGCTAGTTGGTCACTGCTATCAAAAATCGCGAAGTCGCGGCTCACCTCTAGACGGTCGGCTTCACGCCGTAAAATGCGTACACAAATGCTGTGGAACGTCCCAACGGTCAGGCCGCGTAGCTCGCCAATTTGATCCTCAACGCGCTTGCGCATTTCTTTTGACGCTTTATTGGTAAACGTCACTGCCATAATGCGGTAAGGTGCCACGCGGAGTTCTGCAATGAGATGCACAATTCGCAGCGTAAGCACACGCGTTTTGCCAGAGCCCGGGCCGGCCAGCACTAACGTTGCGCCGGGTGGGGTGGTTACTGCTTTAAGTTGAGCGGGGTTTAACCCGTTTAGGATGCTTTCCATTCAGGTGGTTCAGTAAATTGTCGGTTGGCGTTAAGCTGTCATCAGACGACAATTACCGCGTACAGTATTAGGTATTTTCAGAATTAGATGGGAGTCTTTGCTGCAAAGATAGTTTTACAACGGAACCCGCAGTAACAGCCAACGTTGGTGTCCTTTTATTGCTAAAAGATGCTGGCGTTTACAGATGTCCTGCGTATTGATTTTATCATGCAGCGTTAGGCGTTGTGATAGTGTAATTCTGTCGATGTGTGATCGAATGTTGTGGTTTGCCTTGTCAGCAGACTGAGTTCTGCGACTAGTAGGTTAAACACGCTGCAGCATGTTTACGCCATTAGCAATGGTTTTCAATCCATCGGCACCAGCGCATAGCACCTCATGCGCAGACACATTCTGTGGATGATATTAAATCAAAAAGCCGAGTACTACTCGGCTTTTTGTTAGTTTTGTGACTGATGTGTTGGCCTAGCTTTGACCCATCACAGACATAACTTTGTTGGTTAGGTCGTCAATGTCATAGGGTTTTTGTAGAAAGCTAATGCTATCTTGCCCCGTAAATTGTTGGGTGGATTCGGCTTCAGAATAACCAGATGAAATGATAATCGGTGCTTCACAGTTGCGTTCTTTGAGGTGCTCTACCACTTCTGCGCCGCCCATAATTGGCATTTTCATGTCGACCATAATGACACCAATCTTGTCGCGATTTTTGTCAAAGATGGCTAAACCGTCTACGCCGTTAGAGGCTTCAAGAACTTCTAAATCGGCTAGCTCTAAAATATCATTTACCGCTTCGCGGACAATGTCTTCGTCATCAATGACAAGTACGGATTTACTCATTTCAAATTTCCAATTCGTCGGCCAAAATACAATTTTCTTTTGGGCTCTATAATTATTTAGATAACGGTGTCTTACCGCTATTTAATCCTATCTATAACATATCACAAACCACTGTGGGTTTATACATGCGGAAAGTACTCGCAGTTTAGCGTAACGTAAGCGCTTGTAGCGCAAAGTATGCTGGCCGTAGCTCTGCTTCAGGATACCCCCCATCGGTAATAGCCCACCAATATTCCTCATCTAGGCGGCTCCAATCTGGGTCTGCAATGTAAATCATGCTCATAAACCCAATCCACGGTTGCCAATTTTCATCGGCCCAGGTATATGCGTCTACAAGGTATTCGGCTTTAGTTTCTTCAGTTACGCGGAACCAACGATAATCTTGATTCACGGGATCGCTTGTCCAACCCATTTCTAAAATGGCGACTTGCTTTGCAGGATCGTCATAAAGCAGCTGGATATTGCGCATATCTTCTACGTGCCGGAAGCCCGCCCAGCGATGCCCTCCTAAGTTTGGATCGGCAGCAATATCGGCAGAGCTAACGGTGGGCGGGGCTTTGTAACCGGGCGCGTTGAGCCCAAGCATGTCAAAGTAAGGCTGCGCGCCAGCCCGATACATTTCTACTAGGTATTGCTCATCTGGCATGGCGAGCTCTGAGTAAGTGCCCGTGGGTGCCAGCGGTGCTGAAATGACAATTGCGTTTGGATCAGCGTCTTTTATCCCGGTGTAGCAGGCCTGTAAGAGTCTGGCATATTCATGCGGTTGCGGCGGTTGGTCGCCCCATTCACGGGCCAGATTGGGTTCATTCCAAACTTGATAGGCCTTGATACGGCCTTCATATTTTGCGGCAAGATCGTAACAAAAACGGCCATACTCAGCAAAATCGATTGGCGGTCCGTTTTCGGCTTCGGGGTTTGCCATTAACCAGATGGGGGGATAGTCCACCAAGGCAATCATTTGGATATTTTTTTGCTCGGCGATTTCAAGCAAATAGTCGGGCACTGCCCAGTTATATTTGCCGCGCTCGCTTTCAATTTCGCGCCAAGCAAACCGTTGCTTTACCCAGTGGAAGCCCATCTCATTGACGAGGTCTAAATCACGATAGTAGTGCGTGTGCCACCACCAACCAAAGACCTGAATACTTGGCGTTGGTGATTCCACAGTCAGCCAGTCTTTTTTGACTGGTTCGGGCCTGATTTCTGGTGTTGCCATGGCGGGCATCGCTTCAGCAACAGGCTCGGTTGGTGCAGGAGAGGCTGGCGTGCAGGCCGCGAGTAAGGTAAGAAAAAAGCAGACGGCGCCTCCCTGAAAGAGCCGCACGCCTGCTTTGCGTAGTTGAAAATTCAAATCAATGTGTATGAAGTGCGGATGCGTTTACCTTGACTAAGGTTTTTCCATCCCAGCGACTGCCCAGTAAGCATCACGCGGCGCACCGTCTGAATCTAGCAGTGCCCAGAGCGCATTGTCACTTTTTTCTGGATCATCCACAATGTACAAGTTTAGGTTGAACAAGAAGGTTAGTTCTACATAGCCAAGCTCACGGAACATTTCAAATGAGCGCACGATGTAGTCTGCTTGTTCTTCTTTTGTATTGTCGACTGCGAATTCAAACCCTTGCTTCAAGTTTGTGGCAATGTCTTCGCGCAAGCCGTCTACACTTGGGTAGCCAAATTCGGTGATACATTGCGGTAAGTTTGGTGCAATTTCACGGTAACCGGTAATGGTTGAATACATCGACCAAGAGTGATCTGGATTGGTGGCTGGCCCGGTAAAGGTCCAAGTGGCGGCTTCAGGGCTGGTTGGTGCGTCTTCAAAGGCCATTTCTGGCGGCACGTTTAGACCATTGGTGTGCACACCAATACAATCTACATATTGTTCTAGCCCAGCGTCCATCATGAGTTGCAGGTAACGGAAATCATCCATGGCGATGGATGGGTTGTTAACACCAGTTGGGGATAGCGCGCCAGAAATAATAATGATCGATGGATCTTTGGCACGAATGACTTCGCTCACAACGCGCGCCATTTCTACATACTGCGCTGGATCTTCTTCAGAAACTTGGCCGTCAAGGTCGTTCCATTCGCGCAGCAAGTTCATTTCATTCCAAACTTCAATTGCGCCAATTTGCCCCGGATAGCGGTCGATCATGCGCCCAATGTAGTCAGCAAAATCTTGGTAATCATCAGGTGGGCCTTCTGTGTGCTCTGGCGTACGTGACCACTCTGGAGCGGTTACAACGCTAAGCATGACTTTCAAGTCGCGCGCAGTGGCTTGCTCGATGAAGGCGTCGTACTGGCTCCAGTCTTCATCTTCTGGACCGTTTGTGCCGCCAAAGGCACCCCAGCGGACTTGGTGTTTCACCCAGTTGATGCCTAAGCCATTTGCGAGGTCCATCCAGTAGGCGGCATCGCCGTAAAAGGCGGTTTGCATTTGTACGCCATACCCCATCCCAGATTCAGCACCTGGCGGTAGTGGGGTTGGCTCTGCAGCAGGCTCTGGCTCTGCTTCAGCAACTGCTTCGGGTTCAGCTTCAGCTTCTGCCGCTGCTTCTTCTTCAACAACTGGTTCTGCAGTTGGGTCTGGCATAGCGGTTGGCTCTGCTTCTACAACTGTTTCGGCATCGCCAGCGGCCATCGCGCCAGTGTCTTCTGCGGCGACGTTGGCAACTTCGGCACCTACGGGCGCATCAGCCGCCACTTCTGTCTCAGGCGTGCCGCCGTTGAGCACGTTCAACAATAGGAAGTAGACGCCAACGCCAGCACAAAGTGTTAAAAGCACCCAGCCCCCAATAAGGAGCGGCATGCGTTTTTCAAAGGTTGATTTTTTCATGTTTCTATCCAACTAAAAACAGTTCACAAATTCGTTGCCTGAACTTGTCGCAGGCAGCGGATTTGTGAACGCTAATTTTGAGGCCTAAGTTTACTGTGTGATCTGGACATCCAACCGACTGTGTACCAATGTTTCCCATTGTCCAGCGCCATCTTTGCAGCTTTCAATTTCTGAAAAGCACAGGGCTAAGTACATTTGGTAGGTACCCGGGGCGGCAATGGTGAAGGAATCTTCTACCGCTAGAATGTTGCTTGTGTCAGACACATTGACGGTTGCTAGGCCGGTGTTTTCCATTGAAGTATGGAAGCCACCCGCGCCAGATTGCTCTTCAATGTACTGTACCCCGATCATGCCCAGCGCAAGGTCTAGGTCTAACGTGTTCATCATGCGCTCAATGACGCAGATATCACTATCTACTGTGTAAGTCGTTTGCGCTGGGTCGCAGAATTCTAATAACCCGGCAACACCTTGTGTGCCTACTGGCACATCGCTCAATGCTAGCGAATCGCGCACTGAAGGCCCGTCCGCAGCGGCATTTGGGTCGCTGGCTTCTAGGGTTAGCATCGATTGAACCGCAATTACCGTGGCTTGGACGGCTTGTTGTTCTACCCGATTGCGGTTTTGCGTGACTGCCAAAAACGCAGCGGTGCCTAAAATAGCAACGAGAAAAAGCAGCGCCAGCGCAATAAGAACTGGTCGCCGCCCACCACCGGGTGCGTCGTTCCGGACAAATTCTGGAACTTCATTGACCGGATAATCGTAGTTTGTAGGGATTTCGTCTGTGCCGAGTTCCCGTTGTGGAAATGGAGTTACTGGTAAATCTTCTCTAAGTTGATCGCTCATGAACCTGAAACTATTTGTCTTAGTCCTTCGCAACTGGGACAA
>JAHDBW010000147.1 GCA_020630175.1 Anaerolineales bacterium | reverse complement strand
ACATCCAATCACGACAAAATCTAGAACGTACACCGTCAAATAAAGTCTGACAATTATTGAATACAATGACAGATCCAAACCAAAATTTCAATTACGCCACGGCCTTTGTCAATGAACTGGCGCACCAAGGCCTGCAAGCCGTTTGTGTCTCCCCCGGTTCACGCTCGACGCCGTTGACATTGGCCTTTGCGCAGCATCCCGCAATCAAGCTGTATCTGCACAAGGATGAGCGCTCCAGTGCCTTCTTTGCGCTTGGGTTAGCAAAAGCTAGCCGTTTACCGGTGGCATTGGTGTGTTCTTCTGGCACGGCAGGCGCGAATTATCATCCGGCAGTGATTGAGGCGTTGCAGTCTGAAGTGCCACTACTCGTCTTGACCGCCGACCGCCCGCATGAATTACGCCATAGCGGTGCAAACCAGACCATTGATCAGATCAAGATGTTTGGCGATCATGTGCTGTTGGCGGTGGATGCGCCAATTCCAACCAGCGGCGATGCCCCAGAGGTGCAGCGCCATATGCAAACGCTAGCCGGACGCGCTGTTGCCACAGCCATGGGCTTACGGCGCGGGCCAATCCATATCAACTTTCCATTTCGGAAACCGTTCGAGCCGCAGGGGCAATATCCCAACGCGCACCCTGTGCCAAAGCATACGCAATTCAGCCGCGGTCAATTACAGGCCACCGCTCAGCAAATTTCTGCCGTTGCAGCGTTTATTGACGCACACCCCAACGGCGCTATTGTTTGTGGGCCAGAGTGTCCGCGCTCCGCAGCGTTTATAGCGCAGTTGGCCGCCTTATCAAATGCCAGTCAGTACCCGGTCTTTGCCGATGTGGCCTCCGGCGTTCAGTTTCCCGGCGACGAGTCGTTCCTAATGATTCACAGTTATGAAACGCTGTTAGCCGGTACGCACGCTATCCCCGCGCCCGATGTGGTCTTACGTTTTGGGGCGGTACCAACGGGCAAGTGGCTCAATACATGGCTGGGGCAAGACACAATCCAACATCGCATTCACGTCCGCGAAAGTGGCGTGTGGGCAGACGATACGCATCGCACGTCGCACATGTTGCAATGTGATGAGGTCGACTTTATGGCACAACTCGTGGCGACCATCGTGCCGCGTTCGGTCGCATCCGACTGGGCGACAAACCTGCATGAAGCAGACAAAGCCGCCGAAACGCGCGTTGCCGCCTTTTTTGCGCAGCATCCTTTTGATGCCAGCCTCGTTGCCGATTTACTAACCGCCTTGCCCAATCACACGCGCCTTTTCACGGCCAACAGCCTGCCCGTCAGGCACGTCGATCAATTCGGCACGCAGCAGCACAAGCATATTCCAATCTACGCCAACCGAGGCGCAAGCGGCATTGATGGCATTGTCTCGACGGCGCTAGGCATTGCCTGCGCGGACACAACGCCATTAGTGTTGCTCATTGGCGACGTGTCGTTTTATCACGATCTAAACGGCTTAGCCGCGCTGCCACACCTCGATGCGCCCGTCACGATTGTGGTGCTGAACAATAACGGCGGCGGCATTTTCCAACGCTTGCCAATCCAAAAGGTCGACCCGCCGTTTACAGAACTGTTCCGCACGCCACATACGCTGGACTTCAAACAAATTGTGCAAGGCTACGGCTGGCACTATCAAACGCTAGAAGACGGACAAGAAATTACAGCCCGTCTGGCCGATATTGTGAACGATCCCGCGCCAACCGTGATTGAAATCTTTACCGATGGTGACGAGGATATTCGGCTGTATCGGGAATTGATGGCAAAATAAGATCAGAAAGACCACCCTGGTCTTGGCGAAGTCAACGACAACACCATCATTGGCGCTGTCTTGACGCTAATTTCTCCGGAACTGGTGAGGGTCTTCTTGGGATATTTTGTTCGTGATGCTACCTATTTAAATAAAAACAGTTGTAGAGCCACACCGCGGTGTGGTTCTACAACTGTAAATCTTCTACAAATCAGTCGAAACTAAACCTTCAAAATGCCGCGTTTCAACGCGTCACACATGTGGTCCATTTCGGCTTCAGTGGTGGTCAACGGTGGTGAAATCACCAAGACGTTACACAAGCTTGGCACGGTGTTGCCATTCTTGGTAATAATTACGCCTTCTTCTTTCATGCTGCCCAGAATTGTGTTCATCTGATCGCCGCCCAGACCCACTTTGGTGTCTTTGCGTTCGACCATTTCAATCCCAATCAGCAAGCCTTTACCGCGAACTTCGCCCACGTTTGGATGCTCGATCAGTTCATCAAGCTGTTCCATGACGTAGTTGCCCATTTTTGCAGCCCGTTCGCATAGCCCTTCGTCTTCAATAATTTGAATGTTACGCAATGCCACTGCGGTCGCCACAGGATGTGCGCCGTAGGTATTGACATGACGGAAGTGCTTCAAGTCGGTTGGGTCATCACTCAAGAACGCGTTGAAGATCTTTTCGCTAGCAATGGTTGCACCGATTGGTTGATAACCGCTGGCTAAACCCTTTGCACAGGTAATGATGTCTGGCATGGCGCTCCAGTTTTGGTGCCCCCAGAACGTCCCAGTGCGGCCAAAGCCACTCACAACTTCATCAAAAATCAGCAAGACGCCGTGCTTATCACAAACTTTGCGAATTGCCGGGATGTACGTGTCTGGTGGTACCAGCACGCCGCCGCCAGAAATGATCGGTTCCATGATGAACGCTGCAACCGTTTGCGCGCCTTCATAGTTGATCATATCGTCTAGCCATTGGGCCATGGCGGTGCCATGTTCTTCTGGCGTGTGATATTGATCACGACGATAAGGGTAAGGTGGTGGCACTTGCAAGAAGCCCGGCGCATTTAGCCCGTAGCCAATGCGGCGTTCTGCCTGACCGGTAGCACTAACCGCGGCCAAGGTGTTGCCGTGGTAAGCGCGATAGCGAGAAATAATTTTCTTGCGGTTCCAGCCACCGTGTTCACCAGACTGTTGGTGATATTGCCACGCCATTTTGAACGCAGCTTCATTCGCTTCAGACCCACTACATGAAAAGTAAACGCGACCTTTCATTTTTGCGGTTTCTAACAATTTAGCGCCAAGTTTTGCGCCAGATTCTGAAGCCATGTATGGCGAAACATAGCCAAGAGTTTTGAGTGCATCATAGCCAGCTTGGGCTAGTTCTTCACGGCCATAGCCAACGTTTACACACCAAATACCTGCAATTGCGTCGAGGTATTTTTTGCCGTTAGCATCAAATATATAGGACCCTTCTGTGCGCGTAATTGGCACAAGCGGGCTGTCTTTCAAAGATTGGTGTTGTTTGACCGGGTGCCAAATTGACTCTGCATCAAGTTGCCCGATTGTTCTTTCCATTGCCATTAGGAAGCTCCTTTGCGAAAGCTTAGTAGGGACTGTTTAAATAAAAAATGGCGCTGCTAATGACGGTTTCCAAGGCGCTGAGAAAGTCTCAGCACCTTGGGTTTCCGTTGCGACAAAAGTCTCATATAGCAACGCCACGCTTAGTGTTGTTTGATTACGCGTTGGTGCTAGCGTATTTTTCTAGGTTACGTTTTGGCATTTTCAGCGCGTCACGGCGGAATGGTTCAGCCAGCACTTTTTCGCCACCTTCAATAACAGCATCGATGATGCAAGGGCGGCCAGATGCCATTGCTTCTTGTACTGCATCTTCAACATCTTCGTGCTTTTCAACACGGATGCCAACTGCGCCCATGTCGCGCGCAAGTTGTGCGTAGTCTGGGTTGGTTGCGAGGTTTGAACCCAAGAAACGATCGCCATAGAAGTCGATTTGGTTCTTCTTCTCAGCGCCCCATTCGTGGTTGTTAGCAACGATACCGATCACTGGAATGTCTTCACGGACGAGGGTCATCACTTCAGCTAGACCGCCAATCCCGTAAGCACCATCACCAGAGAACGCAAATACGTGCTTATCCGGCGCAGCAACTTTCGCACCGATTGCAGCACCCATTGAGAAGCCACAGTTACCCCAGCTTAGTGCTGAAATGTGTTGGCGAGTCCCGGTGAAGTGGAAGTAATCGTTAGACATTGAGCAGGTGTTACCAATATCGGTGGTAACAATTGCATCTTGAGGAACAACACGTGACAATGCGCTCAGCAAGCGGCGTGGGTGCATTGCTTTGGTTGGGGTGTCCATACCCCAGTTGTGTTTTTCGGTGTCCCAGTCTGCGTTTGCAGCGGCAACTTCTGCCAATTTAGCAGCGTTTGGTTCCATACCTGGGCGGGCAGCTTTGACCATTGCAGTCAATTCGCGGGTAAATTCGCGAACGTCTGCGCAGCTAGCAACATCCACTTTCATGGTTAGACCAAGAACTTTGTGGTTGATGTCAACTTGAACGATCTTCGCGCCTGCTGGCCAGTATTCCATGTCGTATTGTGGCAGGGTACCGAATGGGCCAAGACGCGTGCCAAGAGCCAATACCAGATCAGCTTCTTTGATGGTGCGCATTGCAGCTTTTGAACCACAGTAACCAATTGGGCCTACAGCCAATGGGTGTGCGTTCGGGAAGGTGTCGTTGTGCAAGTAAGTGTTGACAACTGGCAGGGTCAAGTATTCAGCCAATTCCACAACTTCAGCCAAGGCGTTAGATTGTGAAACACCACCACCAGACAAGATGACTGGGTTCTTTGCTTCCAAGAGCAGTTTGACTGTTTCTTGAAGGGCATCCAATGGGCCTGGGCCGCGTTTGATGTCTAGACTTGGGTAAACTTCGTAGTCTGCTTCGCCGTAGAACATGTCACGTGGAATGTTCAGTTGGGTTGGGCCATTTTCTGTTTTAGCCATGTAGAAGCAGCGGCGTGCCAATTCTGCCATCCGTTCGTAGCGGTTGACGCGAACTTGGTACACGGTTGATTTTTCAAACATTGGCATTTGGTCGAGTTCTTGGAACCCACCGTTACCAATCCCCATTGAACCTGTTTCAGGGGTAATTGCAACAACTGGAGAGTGTGCCCAGTAAGCAGCGGTAATCCCAGAGACAAAGTTAGCAATACCAGGGCCGTTTTGCGCGATACAAGCTTGCGGGCGACCGGTTACACGCGCGTGCGCGTCTGCAGCGTGAGCAGCAGCTTGTTCGTGTGCTACAGAGATAAAGCGAATGCCTGCACTTGGGAAAATGTCCAAAGCGTCCATAAACGCTGAACCAACGATCCCGTACAAGGTATCTACGCCTTCAGCAACTAGTGTTTCGACTAGTGCTTCACTTGGTGTCATTCTGACCTTAGCCATGTCTTTTTTTCCTTCTTATTTATGAAATATTTTTCACTAGCAGTGTTTCAACTTGTCTATTCGCAATATGATGCTGTCCTAAATTTTGATTGGATGCAACACCCCTTTTACATTGAATATAACGTTTTGTCGAAACCCTGCATTCACAGATAAAAATAATGCGTAATACACAACAGTCAATCAACAAAGATCGAACAGTTACGTATTACGCACTCTAATTGCAAATGCTAACGAGATTGTGCCATTATATTGGCTCCGCTGCAAGCGCCATTTTCTATACTATTGAGGGAGCCAATTTTATTGGTTATTGACTATTGATGATTGGCGACTTGTTATTGCGTTCTTGAACATGTCTAAGCGCCAAATAATCAATACCTATTAACAATTAACCAATAACAACTGCCTATCCTTTACCACGCCATGGGATGAGCCAGCCTTCAAGCAGACGCATCGCAAAGTCCATTGCGATCCCAATCACACCAATTAGGATAATCCCAATGATAACGATTTCCGTTAGGAAGAATTTTTGCGCAACCCAGATCATTTGACCAATCCCTTCTTGCGCGCCAAGCAGTTCAGCTGCAACCAACGTCCCCCAACACACACCAAGTGCAACGCGCATCCCGATGAAAATTTCAGGCAGTGCATTTGGCAAAATAACGTGGCGGAGTACTTGGAATTTTGATGCCCCTAGTGAGTAAGCCGCATGCACTTTAGAAAGTTTCACACTCAATACACCAGAACGGGCAGCAATCGCCATAATCCATAGTGCCGCGAGGAAGAGCAAAAGAACCTTTGATTCTTCACCAATCCCGAACCACAAAATGACCAATGGAATGAACGCCAATGGTGGAATTGGGCGGAAGAATTCCACAATCGGGTCAAAAATACCGCGCAGGAAGTTTGAAAGCCCCATCGCAAAGCCCAAAGGAATGCCGACAACACAGCCAATCCCAAAGCCCCACAAAATACGAGACATACTCGCGGTAAGGTGTTCCATCAAGGTAACCCGGCGGTACCCTTCAGTTGCGATCAGAACAAAGCGTTCCCATGTTGAAGCTGGCCCCGGCAAGAAGCGTGGATCTGTCCATTCAAATGCGGCAGATGCCCACCATAAAATGGCCAAGATCAGCACAGACATAATGCTCCAGAAGCGACTCCCGACTACAGCAGACGCATCACCAAAGGTAACGGTCTTACGTTCTGTTGTGCCAAATTGCGCTAAGCCAAGTCTTGCTGCTAAGGTTGGTTTGATTTCTGTTTTTTCAGACATAATTACAGCACCTCACCGCGGCTACCCATGATTTCTTCTTCCATTTCCCAAATGAGAGACAGAATTTCTTCACGTTTTTCAATAAATTCTTTTGATGTTTTCAGTTCACGCGGGTTGACTTCCAAGCCTTGCGCGGCAAACGGTAATTCATATTCGCGTTCAATGCGGCCCGGACGGGGTGCCATTACAAACAAGCGATCCCCAAGGAACAGCGCTTCTTCTACAGAGTGCGTTACCAAAATAATGGTCTTGCCGGTTTCTTTCCACAGCTTGAGGATCAGACCCTGCATTTTTTCACGGGTCAGGGCGTCTAGCGCACCCAACGGCTCATCCATCAAGATGACGTCTGGGTCATTTGCCAAACAGCGCGCCAGCGCCACACGTTGTTGCATCCCACCAGACAGTTCATAAACTGCCTTGCTGCCAAACCCACCTAGGCCGACAATGTCTAGCAAGTCATCAACAACCTTCTTGGTTTCGGCTGCTGGGCGGCCATTCATGCGTGGGCCAAAGCCAACGTTTTCTTCTACAGAAAGCCACTCAAATAAAGCGCCCTGTTGGAAAACCATCCCCCGATCTTGCCCCGGCCCATCAATCTTGCGATCTGATAGCGAAACAACACCGCTCGTTGGAGCTAAGAAGCCAGCCAAGATATTCAGCAATGTGGTTTTCCCACAGCCAGATGGGCCTAGCAACGTCAAAATGCGCCCTTCTTCAAGTGTGAAAGACACGTCTTTGAGTGCTTCAACCTGACTACCATCAGGCAGCTTATAAATCATGCCGATTTTTTCGGCAACTAAATTTTGCATAAATAACTCCAGTAAAGTAAGTGTTCCGCAGAAGTGTCAGAAAAAAGCGTGCTTTCTTCGCGAAACCTTCAGTAAACGCCTATTAAATCGTGATTTGATTTGCGGTCAAATTCTGAGCGTTTACGCAGACCCAATTTTCCGTCTATGGTGCATGACAACGGGGTGTCCTTTCGTGTCATGGCTCCCATTCTAAGGCATTTCAAACCTTTTTGTAGCAGAAACCTGTCAACTTCGGCTACAAAACACTTTCAAATGCAAAAAAGAGGTGCGCCCAATGGGCGCACCTCTCTCTCATAAGATAAATCTTATTCTTCGACGTTCATCAAGAACACGGTGTTGATGGTGTCGTCATAGCTGTCTAGTGCTGCGTCTAATTCGCCTTGTTCAACGAAGAAGTCTGCAACGTTCTTGACGAAGCTTTGGACGGTGCCACCGAACCAGTCTGGACCGAGTTGTTCGGTCTTGGTTGGGAAGCTAAAGTTCGCCAACACTGCGTTTGATGCTTCTAGATCCATACCTGCTGCAATCGCAATGGTTTCTTGCATTGAAGCTGCGTCTGCTGCGTATGCGGCATTTGCGTCTTCAGTCACTTGCAAGAAGCCACGGACTAGGCTTGGGTATGTTTCTGCGAAGTCAGAGGTGGTTGAAATTACATCAAATACTTTGATGCCAATTGCTTCCATTTCTGCGCCAGTCATCAAAATGTCGCCGTTTTCTTTCATGCGTGCCAACGCACCACCCCAACCACAAGCCATGGCAACATCGCCACGTTCAAGGGCTGCAGCGCCGTCTGCTGGAGCAAGGTCAACAATTTCGAGTTCTGCAACGTCTACACCGAGGTGTTCCATTTCGCGCAGCATTTTGTAGTGGGCAACGGTACCGATTGGCACTGCTACTTTTTGACCGTGTAGGTCAGTGACGTTGTCTACGCCAATGCCAGCGTCTGAACCAACAACACAGTTGTCGTTTTCAGCGTAGGACACTGCAACACCAACCATTTCAATTGGCAAGCCAGCTGAAACAGCGTTTGCAAATGGCACGAGACCTTGTGAGTAAGCGATGTGGACATCACCTGATGCCATTGCCGCAGACATTGCGACACCGGTATCGAAGCTAACCCAGTTGACTTTTACGCCAAGCGCTTCGTCGTAGGTTTCTTCTAGTTGTGCAAATTGGTTTGGTGTTGGCCATTCCAAGAAGTACGCAACGGTGATTTCTTCTGGCAACTCAGCTTGATCTTCTGGCATTGCCATCATCATCGCATCGTCTGCAGCAGCGTTGTCACTCATCATGTGGCCTTGAACAGCT
>JAHDBW010000146.1 GCA_020630175.1 Anaerolineales bacterium | reverse complement strand
AACAGCAACAGCGGGCCATCATCTACATGCACGGGGATATCAGCTAGCGTATGTAGCATTGATCCGGCAGCGAGCCAAAAGAACCAGCTCACCTTGCGATTGCCGCGTTTCCATAGCCAATAGGCAATCAATAAATACACCGTCAACAACAGCGGACTATGAAAGGCCTGATGCGGCGCAATCACCCACGGTTCATTGAAAAACCAATCGCGGAATAAGCGTCCCGTTGTCGAAACAATCTGTGCGCCCTCTTCCATGTTATCGGGCGATGGCATCGGCACTTTCAGCACAAATTGATCGTAGATAATGGTGCCAAACGTGATCAAAATCAGCGGGAGGTCTGGCATGAGGCCGCCAAATACAAACCACCCAAATTTGAGTTCCGGCAGCTTAGACATGAACGATCCAATGCGCGACTGATTGCGCTGAATGGGCTTCTTGAGAACTGCATTGATGAGCATGTGGGAATACGTATTCATAGCAGAAAGTGTAACGCACATCGCTATTGAAAATCTGGAGATCTGCTAGAGATCTGTAATTTTGCAAACTTTACCCAGCATGCGTTGTCATTTCTACCCACTTGGCAGACAATACAACTATTACGCTGAACGCAGCAGCGCCTACGTTCAACAGTTGATCGTCGTCTTATACCGCTTATGCTCACGTCTACCTTCTACACCCAACTTGCTGAAATATGCCCCGGCAACCGCTGCCTAACGCGTGCTGTCGATTTACTGCCATATGAATCAGATGCGCTCACGGCGTTTCGCGCAACGCCCGGCGCGGTTGTCTTACCAGAAACCGAAGCAGAGGTGATCGCGCTTGTGCGGCTTTGCCATCAGGCCGGTGTGCCATTTGTGGCACGCGGTAGCGGCACTAGCCTCTCTGGCGGCTCATTACCAATTCAAGATGGCGTGGTAATTGCGCTCAACCGGCTCAATGCCATTCTGAAGATTGATCCAGAACAACGCACGGCGGTGGTGCAACCGGGCGTCATCAACCTCAACATTTCTAAAGCAGTTGCCAAGCACAATCTGTATTACGCGCCCGACCCGTCTAGCCAATCAATTTGCACGATTGGCGGTAACGTTGCGTTCAATTCTGGCGGTGCCCACTGTCTCAAATATGGCATGACGAGTAACCACGTACTGGCAATGCGCGTTGTGCTGCCAGATGGTGAAGTGGTAGAAATGGGCTCAGAAAGCGTAGAAGGCATGGGCGTTGGCCCAGACCTAATCGGCATGTTTATTGGCTCAGAAGGCTTGTTTGGCATTGCGCTAGAGATCACGGTGCGCCTGCTGCCAATTCCTGAACAATATCGCACCGTGTTAGCGGCCTACGATTCGCTCGAAAGTGCGGGCAATGCGGTTGCTGCCGTAGTTGCTTCAGGTCTATTACCGGGCGCGATGGAAATTATGGATAAACTTGCCCTAAAAGCTGCCGAAACCGCTGTACAAGCAGGCTATCCGGCGGGCGCAGTGGCACTGCTGATTGTCGAGCTAGAAGGCGAAGCTGAGCAGGTGGAACATGAGTTTGCACAGCTTATTGACGTGATCAAGGCCTCTGGCGCGTATGAAATCCAAGTGGCGGAAACCGCTGCCCAACGCGCCAAAATTTGGAAAGGCCGCAAAGGTGCATTCTCATCTGTTGGTCGGCTTAGTCCAGATTATGTGGTGCAGGATGGCGTAGTGCCACGTTCGCAATTGGGCAAGGCATTGGCAGAAATCGAACGGCTCAGTGCGGACTATGGCCTAGCAGTAGCGAACGTGTTCCATGCTGGTGATGGCAACCTCCATCCGCTGATTTTGTACGATGGGCGTCAACCCGGCGCACTGGAACACGCCGAGGCCTTCGCAGGCGAAATTCTCAAACTCTGTATTGCGCTCGGTGGCACAATTACGGGCGAACACGGCGTTGGCATGGAAAAACGCGCTTATATGCCGCTGCTGTTTAGCGAAACAGACATGGACGCAATGTACGCCATCCGGCTTGCTGTTGACACTAAGCTTGTGGCTAATCCCGGCAAGAAGTTACCTAGCGATGAAGCGCCAGCGCTCAAACTGCACGGTATGCACCCTTTAGAGCAAGCGGGGATTATTTCACGTGAGTAAGTCCCCAACCACCGCTGCTGAAGTTGCCAAAATTGTCAACGCGGCAACGCACGTTACCGCCGTTGGCGGGCGCAGTAAATGGACCTTCCCCGCCGCAGATACCGTGACCGAAATAGACCTCAGCCAACTCAGTGGCATTGTGGCCTATGCACCAGACGAGTACACCTTCACAGCCAAGGCCAACACACCGCTGGTAGAGATTATCAATACGTTAGCGGCACGCCAGCAATACTTGCCGTTTGATCCGCTGCTGGCCAATGCGGGTGCCACGCTGGGCGGCACTGTTGCGTGCAACACGTCTGGGTCTGGCCGCCTGCGCTATGGCGGCGTGCGTGATTTTATTTTGGGCGTGCGCTTTGTGGATGGCAACGGAAACGTGTTACGCGGTGGCGGCAACGTTGTCAAAAATGCGTCGGGCTTTGACCTACCCAAATTCATGGTCGGATCATTAGGCCGCTACGGGATAATGACCGAAATCACAATGAAGGTCTTCCCGAAACCTGCCGCGTTTGGCACGCTCGTGCTGCAATTCGAATCTGTTGCCGCAGCGCTCCAAGCAAGCTTTGCCCTAGCCAATCAGCCTTTTGAACTGGACGCCTTTGACTTTCGGCATACCAATGGCAGCACCACCGCTTGGATTCGGCTTGGCGGTTTACCGAACACGCTCCAGCCACGCCTCACCCGCTTGCAGACGTGGTTACAAACGCATACCAGCGTCCAAACAATCGACACTTTATTAGAAGATGCTGCGCACTGGCAGGGCATCAACGCCTTAGCCTTTGCCGCAGACAGCCCGAACGTGGTCAAAATCCCACTGCCGCCGCGCAAGCTGCTGCACCTTGATGAAGACCCCGCCATTGACCTAGCGCACTACTATTGCGCTGGCAACGTGGCGCTGGTGACAACCACAGACATCACTGCGCTAGGCTCCGCGCTAACCCGGCTCGGCCTCAACGGCTTGTTGCTACGCGGCACGGCAACCAACCCCCAATTGGGGACCCGGCACTGGCTGCCCTTTGCGCAACGCATCAAAACCGCACTCGATCCGCACCAAAAGTTTTTAGAGATCTAAGTCATGCAACACACCATCAATCCTGAAGCGCATGGGCCACGCGGCGCAGCAATGGCCGATGCGGTTAGCGCTTGCGTACACTGTGGATTTTGTCTTTCAGCCTGCCCTACGTATTCCGTTTTAGGCGAAGAAATGGATTCACCGCGCGGGCGCATTTATCTAATGAAGAGCGTGTTGGAAGGCGATCTTGCCGCAACTGACGCGCAGCCATATATCGACCGCTGCTTAGGGTGCATGGGCTGTGAACCGGCCTGCCCATCTGGCGTGGCTTATGGCGATTTGCTCACCAGCTATCGCGCGTTACAAGAAGAAACTCGGCAACGCCCACTCATCGACAGCGTGACGCGGCGCATGATTGTAGAAACGCTGCCTTATCCCAAGCGTTTTCGGGCAGCCGCTAAATTAGGCAGATTGGGCAAACTGATGCAAGCAGCCTTACCAGATCAGTTGGGGGCAATGCTAGGGTTATTGCCGGATCAACTCCCTGCGCCTGTTCACTTACCCGCCAAGATTCCGGCCAAAGGCCAGCGGCGCGCACGCGTTGCACTGCTGACAGGCTGTGTGCAAACCGTGTTAGCGCCACAAATCAACCAAGCCACGGTCGATGTGCTAACGGCTAACGGTGTTGAAGTTGTCATTCCGCAAAATCAAGGCTGTTGTGGATCGATTATGAGCCACATCGGTGAGACGCAGCGGGCTCAGCGCTTAGCTGCCCACAATCTACAGGCTTTCCCCACCGACGTTGATGCGATCATCACCAATGCGGCGGGCTGCGGCTCTGGCATGCATGAGTATGGGCTGCTGTTCAAAGGCACAGCGCAAGAAGCCGCGGCCACACACTTCGCCCAGCAGGTGCAAGATGTGACCGTTTTCTTAGCCGCGTTAGGCTTGCGTGCCATGCCTGCTACCCAACCGGCACGGCGCGTGGCCTACCATGACGCCTGCCATTTAGCCCATGCCCAAGGCGTGACTGACCCACCGCGAGCGTTGCTCAACAGCATTCCAAACCTGACCTTAGTCGAGCTAGATAATGACCTCTGCTGCGGCTCTGCGGGCACATACAACCTAGAGCAGCCGGAGATTGCTGCGGAGTTAGGGCAACGCAAAGCACAGTCGATTATCGAGACGAATGCCGACATGGTGGTGATGGGCAACATTGGCTGCTTTACGCAAGTTGAAACGCATTTGGCGCGATTGCAGGCAGATGTATCGGTGCTGCACACGATTGAATTGTTGGCGCGCGCCTATCAATAGTTATTAGTCATTGCGGTGCGTGCTGGATGGAGGGCTTGATAATTCTTGGCTCACACAGAGAGAGGCAATAGCCAATAATTATTGCTTCCCCAACATTCTTTGGTATCCCGTAAAATAGCGACATGACAATGCAGATTCACGGCACAACCGTCAAATTAGACCCGCGCGACCCGGCGTTTTACACCAATCCTTACCCGTATTACGATGAATTACGCGCCAAAGCGCCCGTTTTTTATTGGGAAGAGTACGACATTTGGTGCCTCACGCGCTGGCATGATGTTGACGCATTGCTGCGTAACCGCAAGTTTGGGCGCACGGTGCTGCACATGCGCACGCGTGAAGAAATGGGCTGGGATCCGATCCCAGACCGCGTGCAAGATTTCTATGATGTAGAGCTGTATTCGCTGCTAGAACTAGAGCCGCCGGAACATTCGCGCATTCGGGGATTGGTGCAGAAGGCCTTTATGGCACGCCAAATCAACCACATGCGCGGGCGCATTGCCGATATTTGCGACCGCTTGCTAGACAAAATGGAAGACGAAGCTGAGGTTGATGTGCTTTCCGCATATGCATCGACCTTACCTGTGTCTGTCATCGCCGAAATGCTCGGCGTGCCGCTAGACATGACCGACCACCTCTTGGACTGGTCGCATGCGATGGTGCGGATGTATCAGATGGGTTGCACTGAAGCCGATCAGGACAAGGCCATTGTGGCGACGCGGGCGTTTGTAAGCTACTTGCGTGACCTCATTGAAGAACGGCGCAAGGCGCCCCAAGATGACCTCATCTCACAGCTAGTGCAAGTGACGGAAGAAGGCGACCGCCTAACCGTGGACGAGATGATCTCAACCTGTATTTTGCTACTCAACGCGGGTCATGAAGCGACCGTCAATGTGATGGGCAACGGGCTGCTGGCCTTGCTAAAACATCCCGACCAAATGGCAGCCTGGCGTGAAGATCCGGGGCTAACCTATACCGCCATCGAAGAGCTTTTACGGTATGACACGCCGTTACATTTATTCAACCGTTACAGCTTGGCAGATGTTGAAGTTGCCGGGCAACACTTTCCGTTTGGCAGCAAGATCGCCCTATTACTTGGCGCGGCCAACCGTGACCCAGCTGCATTTACAAACCCTAATCAATTGGATTTAGGGCGTGAAGTCAATCAACACGTTTCTTTTGGGGGCGGCGTGCACTATTGCTTAGGCGCTCCACTAGCCCGGCTCGAACTCGATCTTTCGTTGCCAATGCTGCTCAAGCGCTTCCCTAAAATGGAACTGGCGCAGGAACCGACTTGGCAGAACTCTTATCATTTTCATGGCTTAGACGCCTTACACGTGCGGCTGAAGTAATGCGTAAGTGTGTAATGCGTATTTCCCGTCAGTACGGCAACTCTTTTTCTACCGCGCATTCACAATTACGCTGCAACGCACCCGTCAGCCAATCCGTAACACAATACGAATTACATAATACGCATTCGCACAACTCACTCTCATGGCCCTAAAAACACCTTTCTATCCGCGCCTAGCGCCGCTTAATCAGCCTGAAATTTGGCAACATTGGTCTGGTTATTTGTCCGCGCCGAAGTATCAGTATTCCGTCTTGGCCGAATACTATGCCGTCCGCGACGCCGTTGCTGTTTTTGATACGTCACCGCTGTTCAAATATCGCATCTCAGGCCCAGATGCCGAAGCGTTGCTGAGCATCGTGCTGACGCGCGACATTCGCACTTGTGCAGTTGGGCAAGCGCAATACACCATTTGGTGTAACGAAAAAGGCTATGTCTTAGAAGATGGCGTCATTATGAAGCTGGCTGAAAATGACTATCTGCTATCCGCCGCGCGCCCAAACCTGCGCCATTTCAAACTGCATCAAGGGACGTTGGACGTCAGCATTGAAGACGTTTCAAAACGCTATGGCGTGTTGGCGGTGCAAGGGTCAAAATCCCTCCTAACGTTGCAAAAGCTCACGCCAGACTTAGACGCACTCGACTATTTTGGCGTGGCACAAACGACCATTGCCGGTGCCGATGTGATTGTGGCACGGGCGGGATTTACCGGCTCTAAAGGCTATGAGTTGTGGATCAACGCAGCGGATGCGCTGACTGTTTACGATGCCATCATGGCCGCTGGCGATGATTACAACATCATCCCAATGGGCGAAGAGGCGCTGATGTTACTGCGCATTGAGGCCGGTCTACTGTTGATTGATGTGGATTTTGACTCGGCACGGCACGCTTGGGTCGATGCACAACGCGAGACGCCAATCGAACTGGGTTGGCAATGGATGCTGCGCAATCTAGATCAAGATGACCGGCAGTTTGTTGGCCGCGCGGCAATTGAAGCCGAGATCGCCAACAAAACGTCACGCTGGAAAACCATTGGCTTGCAACTTGATTATTACGACTATGAACGCGTGCATCGCGAGCTGGGCATTATGCCGCCCAAGGACTCGATGTTAGCCCAAGAAACCCACAGTCTTTACGATGCTGACCGCAACTACCTTGGCTACGCCACCAGCGTGATGTATTCGCCGATGCTCAAAAAACACATCGCGATTGCCAAGTTGCCACTAGACCACTGCAAACGCGGCACCGAAGTCTACATTGAACTGGTGCCGATCCATAAACCTGTGACCGTGAAAGCCCACGTTGTCAAAATGCCGTTTTATAACAAGGCGAGCAACTAATGAGCTAAGCTGCTAATGGCTAATGCCGTTTACACGCACACCGTGGAAAAACACATTAGCACTTAGTCAATTAGCTATTAGCACCCTGAACTATGAATATGAAAATTGCTAACACATACGACGCCATCGTCATCGGCGCGGGCCACAACGGTCTGGTCAATGCAAATTACTTGGCAAAAGCGGGTCTAAAGACGGTCGCGCTTGAAGCCCGTCCAATGGTCGGCGGCGCGGCGATTACGGAAGAATTATTGCCGGGTTATAAATTCACCACGTTTAGCTACGCCCTTAGCCTGCTGCGGCCAGACATCGTGCAAGATCTTGACTTGGTCGAGCACGGTCTGATGGTGCTACCAATGCCGAACGACTTCCACGTAGATTACAACGGCGTTGGCCTGCGCTTGAATGCCGACTCAGATCACAACTATCACGCCATTGCGGAACACTCAGTGCATGATGCCGAAGCCAAAGACGACTTCTTCCATATGGTCGACCGCGTGTGCCATGCCATGAAGCCGTTGATGGACGCCGTCCCGCCCAACATCATGAGTGATGCTGAGGCCGACAAAGCTTATTTGGCACAGTTCAATGACTATTTAGACAGCCTCGATGAAGATGTCAAAGTGATGCTCGAACGGTTTTGGACAGGCAGCATGTCAGACATTTTGGATGAGTACTTTGAAAGCGAGTTTATGAAAGGCTATTTCTGCTCGTCCAGCATTATTGGCAGTATGTGCAGCCCACGCACGCCGGGATCGGCCTTGGTGTATTTGTTCCACAAAATGGGCGAATACGATGGCGAATTTGGCAGTTGGGGCTTTCACAAAGGCGGCAATGGTGGCTTTACACAAGTCTTAGCCCGCGCGTTTGAAGCCAAAGGCGGCGAGATCCGTCTCAATGCGCGCGTCTCACACATCAAGCGCGATGGGGACGTGGCAACCGGCGTGGTGTTAGAAGATGGCACTGAACTCAACGCCAAGGTCGTGGTCAGTTCGCTAGACCCGAAACGCACTTTCATGCAATTGGTTGATCCAGCCACGATGCCAGCGGACTTGATCCAGCACATTGAAGCGTATAAATTCCAAGGCTCAGCCGCCAAGGTCAACTTTGCGCTGACAGACGTCCCGCCGTTCCCCGGCTTGGAAGGCAACAAGGCAGCTTTCCAAGGCTTCCTCAACATTGGGCCAACGATTGACTATCTAGAAACCGCCTTTCAAGACGCGCTCGAAGGCCGCTTTAGTCGGCGTCCGTTCCTAGACTGCTGCGTGCAATCGACCATCGACTCAGACATGACTCCGGCTGGCAAGCACGTGATGTCCTGCTTTGTGATGTGGGCACCCTATCACCTCAAAGACAGCGACTGGGACACCGAACGCGAAAATCTAGGCGATACCGTGCAACAAACCATTGAAGAATTCTTCCCCGGTTTTAGCAACTTCGTAGAACACCGCGAAGTGGTCACCCCGCTAGACATCGAGCGGATTGTGGGCCTGAGCGAAGGCAATATTTTTGCGGGTGAGCTGTTCTCATC
>JAHDBW010000488.1 GCA_020630175.1 Anaerolineales bacterium | reverse complement strand
TTACGCATTAGCCATTACGCATTAGTTTTATGAACGAACGCATCACTCACTTCATTTCCGCTCTCCGCACCGCTGGCGTGCGTGTCTCACTGGCTGAAACGCAAGACGCGTTTCGGGCGATTGAGCAGCTTGGGATTCAAGATAGAGATGTGTTCAAAACCGCTGTGCGGGCAACGTTGATCAAAGATTACGCTGATATTGAGACGTTTGAGCAAGTGTTCCCGATGTTCTTTCGCGTTGGTGAACCGCCGTTGCTGCCGCCCTCAGAAGGATTAGACGAACAGTCGAAGCAGATGTTGCAGGCGGCCATGCAGGCGCTGATGGGCGAAATGAGCAAGATGCTGTCGCAACTGATGCAAGGCATGCAGATCAATGACCAGCAAATGGGGCAGGCCAGTTGGGAAGCCGGGTTAGATCGGCTGAGCAGCGCCCGCTCGCAAGGCTGGATGGAACGGCGCATGCAGCAAAAGCTGGGCATGAACACGCTCATGCAAGAGATCGACAAGTTCCTGCGCCAACTGTCCGAACTTGGTCTGTCAGACGAAGCGCTGGATATTCTGGAAGAAGGCTTGCTCAACAATCTTGATGCGCTTGAACAGCAGGTGCAAAACCACGTGGGGCAAAGTCTGGCCGAGAAAATGGCCGAAGCCCCCAATGACAAAATTGACGAAGCCAAGCTAGAAGAAAAGCCATTCCAATCGTTAACCTATGAAGAATCCGACCATTTGCGGAAACTGGTCTCGCGGTTAGCAGCCAAACTGCGCACCCGCGCTGCGCTGCGCATGAAACGCGGCAAAGGTCCCAAGGTCGATATTCGCGCCACTATGCGCCAAAGTTTGCGCACGGGCGGCACGCCGTTCAAAATTGAAAAGCGCACCAAGCGTGAAAAGCCAAAGTTTGTGCTGATTTGTGACGTGTCTACCTCCATGCGCTCGGTCGTCGAGTTTTTGCTGCGACTGGTGTATGAGATGCAAGATCAATTTGGCCGCACGCGTTCGTTTGCGTTTATCGATCATATGGAAGAAGTGACCACGGACTTGGCTTACAGCCGCCCCGATGAAGCAATTCCACAAGTGCTAACGAAGCTGCCGCCGGGCTATTACAGCACCGATCTCGGCACGAGCTTAGACGATTTCTTCAAAACCTCATTGGATGCGGTTGACCATCGCACCACCATTATTTTCTGTGGCGATGGCCGCAACAATTACTACGATCCCCGTATTGATCTGGCCGAAGCGCTACAACGCCGCGCAAAACGCGTGATTTGGTTCAATCCGGAAGCCAAGCGCTTGTGGGGCACGGGCGATTCGGACATGCCGCGCTATGCCGAAGTGGCGGATGAGGTGTATCAGGTGCGCAATTTGAAAGAGTTGGCGGCGGCGGTGGATGCGCTGTTTGCGTAG
>JAHDBW010000487.1 GCA_020630175.1 Anaerolineales bacterium | reverse complement strand
AATCACTTGGTCGGGGGTTCGACTCCCTCCAGGCCTACACCTTGTTTACAATCAAAAATGCCGTGCAATTGCACGGCGTTTTTTGTTTAAGCCTAGGCTGACGGCATTCTGGCAAATCTGAAAGATTTCGCAACAAATTGTTATAGACAATATGCGCGCGTTGCAATTTTAGAACTGACCGGTGCGGCCTTGCGCCCTAGCCCTAAGGAGCTACAATAGTCACACGCTAAACAACGTCCCAGCCAGCGCTGCTGGGCATTTTATTTTTATCTCTCTACCCCACCCTATGGCCAAGAAAAAATCAACTGCGAAGAAAGCACCACCTAGCCTTGAAGAATCACTATGGGATTCGGCGAATCGGTTGCGCGGTAGCGTGGAACCGTCAGAGTATAAGCATGTGGTGCTGAGCCTGATCTTTTTGAAGTTTGTGTCTGATAAGTTTCAGGCGCATCGTGAGAAGTTGATTGCCGAGGGACGTGAAAAGTATTTGGAGCAGGTGTTTGCGTATCGCAAAGACGGTGTGTTTTATCTGCCAGAGACAGCACGCTGGAGTTTCATTCAGCAGCATGCCAAGCAAGGCGATATTGCGCTAAAAATCGATGCGGCGCTGGCCGATGTAGAGAAGAACAACGATGCGCTGAAAGGGGCGTTGCCCAATAACTACTTCACGCGTTTGCAGCTAGACAGCAGCAAGCTGGCGGCGCTGATTGATGCGATCAATAACATCGATACGCTGGCGGATGAGGAAGAGGATACCGTTGGGCGCGTGTATGAGTATTTCTTGGGCAAGTTTGCGGCGTCTGAGGGCAAGCTGGGCGGCGAGTTTTACACGCCGAAGAGCGTGGTCAATTTGCTGACCGAGATGATTGAGCCGTACCGCGGCAAGATTTACGACCCATGCTGTGGCTCAGGTGGGATGTTTGTGCAGTCGTTGAAGTTTGTGCGCAGCCACCATGGCAACACCAAAGATATTTCGGTGTATGGCCAAGAGTACACGGCCACCACCTACAAGCTGGCCAAAATGAACCTTGCGGTGCGCGGGCTGTCTGCCAACCTTGGTGAATTCCCAGCGGATACGTTCTTTCGCGACCAACACCCCGACTTAACCGCCGATTACATTCTGGCCAACCCGCCGTTCAATATGAAGGACTGGCGCGCAACGGATGAGCTGACCAGCGACCCACGCTGGAGTGGCTACGACGTGCCACCCACAGGCAATGCCAACTATGCATGGATTTTGCACATGGTGTCCAAGCTGGCACCCAATGGCGTGGCAGGCTTTGTCATGGCCAACGGCTCTATGTCCACCAATACCAAAGGCGAAGGTGCCATTCGCCAAGCCTTGGTAGAAAACGACCTTGTAGACTGCATGATTGCCTTACCAGGGCAGTTGTTTTACACCAC
>JAHDBW010000145.1:5593-8723 GCA_020630175.1 Anaerolineales bacterium | reverse complement strand
GACATCCTTGGGATGAGCGCCCTGCTCACCACCACCATGCCATACATGCGCGTTGTGATTGATCACCTACGCGAAGAAGGCATCCGCGATGATTTGATCGTTCTTGTTGGTGGCGCGCCACTCAACGAAGCGTTCGGTGAAGACATTGGCGCAGACGCATACTGCCGCGACGCAGCAGTTGCCGTAGAAACCGCCAAGAAATTCATGATGATCAAGCGCGGTAAAGCATAAAGAAAGGTTAATAGGTGAAAGGTAAAAGGTGTCAGGCGAAAACGACCTGATGCCTAACACCTTTCACCTAATGCCTAATCCATTATGCGCTGGTTACAAAACCACCCCAAAACGTTGGAATCAATGTACGGGTCAACCAAGTGGTTGATCAAGAAAATGGGTCCAATGTTTGAAAAGATTGGCAACGAGAAAGTTGACCGCTGGTTCCGAAAGCCAGAAGAATGGTCAAAGCAAGCCATGTTCGACTGCCAAATGTGCGGTCAATGTGTGTTGCACTCGACGGGCATGACTTGCCCAATGACCTGCCCTAAAAATTTGCGCAATGGCCCTTGTGGCGGCGTTCGCCAAAACGGACATTGTGAAGTAAAGCCTGACATGAAGTGTATTTGGGTTGAAGCGTTTGAACGTTCAACACAAATGGGCACATGGGGCGCAGACATGATGATGATTCAACCGCCTGTCAATCGACAACTGGAAGGGTCTTCAGCATGGGTAAACATGGTGACAGGTGCAGATCAAGACGTTCCTACGGGATGGATTGGACTAAACACAATTACCGTGCTGCCAAAGGGTATTGATTACCCAACAGCAAAGTAGTTCTTTTTATTTAATCCCGCCTGATATATTACAAATATATTTACTATGGAAAAATACACCTCTCCCGCTAAATCAGCCGGGCGTTTAGAGCAGATTCTAAAAGCAGGGCACTTCGCCGTGACCTCTGAATTGAGCCCGCCAGATAGCGCCGATCCGGCTGAAGTCTATGAGGCCGCAAACATTCTGCGTGAAGTGTCTGATGGCATCAACGCAACTGACGGCTCTGGCGCGCACTGTCACATGTCTAGCGTGGGCATTTGCTCGCTGCTAACGCGTGCAGATTACGCCCCCATCCTACAGATCTCTTGTCGTGACAAAAATCGCATTGCCATTCAAGGTGACATCCTTGGCGCAGCGGCGATGGGTGTGATGAACATTCTTTGCCTTACTGGTGATGATGTGACCGCTGGCGACCAACCACAAGCCAAGCGCGTGTTCGACTTAGACTGCATTCAATTGCTGCGCACTGCCCGCATCATGCGTGATAAAGGCGTGTTCCTGAGTGGCCGTGAGTTGACCACCCCGCCTAAGGTTTTCTTAGGGGCGGCAGCAAACCCATTCATTCCACCTAAAGACTGGCGTCCGCTACGGCTGGCAAAGAAGATTGAAGCTGGTGCGGATTTCATTCAAACCCAGTACTGCTATGACGTGCCAATGCTTGTGGAATACATGAAACGCGTGCGTGACATGGGCTTACACGAAAAAGTCTTTATGCTGATTGGCGTTGGTCCATTGCGCTCACATAGAGCCGCTGAATTTATGCGCAACAACGTGCCGGGAGTCCATATCCCAGACTCAATTGTTGACCGCCTAAAGAAAACGCCAAAAGGCAAAAAGCGCGCGGAAGGGAATAAGATCTGTACAGAAATTATTCAACAAGTGCGTGAAATTGAAGGCGTAGATGGCGTGCACCTGATGGCATACCGCCAAGAAGAAGCTGTGGCCCAAATTGTGGCCGATGCTGGTCTCTTACCGCGTCCTTACACCGTGCCAGAAATGAACCCAATGGAGTCTGACTACTTTGCAATGCCTGCAATTGAAGCTTCAATGGGGAAATACGACACAATGTTCAAAGCGCAAGCCTAACTTGCTTGAAATACTTATTTACAGAGTCCGTTGCTCTGAGGAAATCTGATGCCAGAAACTATCATTAGTTCAAAAACCAAAACCGTGGTCATTAGCCCGGACAAGCCGTTCGTCATTATCGGTGAACGCATTAATCCAACTGGTCGTAAGCTGCTAGCCCGTGAAATGGCTGCTGGTGACTACTCACGTGTAGAACGTGATGCACTGAAGCAAGTCGCCGCTGGTGCGCACATGCTAGACGTCAACGCTGGTATTCCACTTGCCGACGAACCTGGGATCTTGGCGCACTCAATCAAGCTTGTCCAAAGCCTAACCGACGTGCCAATTTCAATTGACTCTTCAATTGTTGAAGCCTTGAAACAAGGCCTTGAAGTTTATGAAGGGAAAGCTCTGCTGAACTCTGTGACTGGTGAAGAAGAACGCCTAGAAGTTGTGCTGCCACTCGTCAAAAAGTACGGTTGTGCAGTTGTTGGGATTTCTAACGACGAAACCGGAATTTCTGAAGATCCAGACGTGCGCTTTGAAGTTGCCAAGAAAATTGTGCACCGCGCAATGGACTACGGCATTCCAAGAGAAGATGTTGTGATTGATCCGTTGGTCATGCCAATTGGCGCAATGCAATACGCTGGCCGTCAAGTGTTCCGCTTGGTTTACCGCCTGACCCATGAATTAGGCGTCAACACCACTTGTGGCGCGAGTAACATTTCATTTGGCTTGCCAAATCGGGGGCCACTCAACGGTGGGTTCCTTTCAATGGCAATGGCATCTGGGCTTAGCTCTGCCATCACCAACCCGCTTGAAGAACACATCATGAGCGGCATTGCCGTTGGTGACGTTATGACCGGCAACGATGCCAACTGCTCAGCGTGGATCAAAGCCAATCGCAAGCCAGATCCAGAAGGTGAAGAAGGTGGTGCCCGCCGCCGCCGGAGCCGTCGCAAAGGCTAAACGCCCTTCAACTCTACGAAATGCAAGAAAACAGACAGCAATCGCTGTCTGTTTTTTGTTTAAAATCGCAGACCATTTATAATTGACTGCTTAGTGCTATTTAAATAAATGGCGTTAAATAAAAATAAGCGACTTGGTAAGTTGAGAAAGAAGAGAGTTGGGTTGAACGATGAGCTCTCCCTCCCTCAATCCCTCCCGCTGGGAGGGAGGTGCTTGCGCATTTCAAGATAAGTCTTGAAACGGGTAAGTATCCCTCTCCCAGCGGGAG